>WJKG01000160.1 GCA_014729205.1 candidate division GN15 bacterium
ATAAGGAAGGATGGGGTACGTTTGGTGGATCGATTACCTTCATTTCATATGGTACCTTTACGCGTACCAGCGAGGAAGGCACCAACCTTGGCACCTTCGAGTCCTTTGACCTTGCTGTCACTGGCTCCTACGGCACTCGGTTGTCACGACGTCTTGCGGGTGGTGTTTCTGCCAAGTTCCTGTACTCGAAGCTGGCCGACCAGGGCGCCGGGGCCGAGGAAGGCTCGGGCAACTCTATCGGTTTTGCCGTCGACTTCGGCTTGCTCTATGAGTGGACTCCACGTCTGAACCTCGGCCTGGCTATCACCAACATCGGTCCCGATATGTCCTATATCGATGCTGCCCAGTCAGATCCCCTGCCGCGAAACTTCGCTCTCGGCTTTGCTTACAAGCTGTTGCAGACAGACTACTATCACCTGCTGCTCACCCTTGAGGCCAACAAGCTCTTCGCCGATCTCAGCCAGAGCTTCGGCAACGAACTGGAGTCCGTCGTCCTCAACGGCGGTGGTGAATTCCAATATGCGGACTTGATTGCCTTCCGCGCCGGTTATATCTATGACCAGGCCGGTGAGGTGAAAACGCTGACCCTCGGCGCGGGACTGTCATACAGCATCTTCCGCTTCGACTTCAGCTACATCCCGAGCAGCGAAAGCACCGCCCTGGCCAACACCCTCAGGGTCTCCCTGGCGGTGACACCGTAACGTCTATGCATCGATAACCCGAGGAGTTTTCATTGGACCGAAAACACCGCAAGTTCAGATACACACTGCTCTGCCTCGTGCTGGTCGCCCTTGCGGCGACCGGCCTGGCGGCCGACAAGGTGTACTTCCCGGAACGCTCGTTTGATAACGAGGATAATGAGCCCGTAATCCGCGACCTGCCCTCCTTCGCCCGCGGCATGAAACCGGGGGAGGGAATCCTCCCGCTCGATCGCAAACACCCCTGGGCACTGCCGGAAAAGGCCCTTGCCGCCGACTGGGATACCACCATCCACATCCTCGTTCTGCGCTACAACTTCCAGTACGAAACCGTGGACAATCCCAACACCACCGGACGCGGCCACATGGATTTCTCCAACCCCATCACCGACCCGGCCTCCGAGCAAGCCTACCTGGACTCGGTGGGGTACATCGTCGATCCCCCGCCGCACGACAGCACCTTCTTCGCTGCTCACATGCAGGCGCTCCATAACTACTGGTATGCCGTCAGTGATGGCCGTATCTCCATCACCTGGGACATCTGGCCGCGCGGCGATACCGCCACCTACCAGCTCCCCGAGGAAATGAGCCACTATGGTTTCTGCGTGCAGCAAATCTCTGAACCGCGCCTCCTCGACTCCGTGGTCGCCGGTCTGGAACGCTACTTTGTCGACTGCATCCAGACGGCCGACAATGCCGATCCGGAAATCGACTTCTCCGACTACGGCTCCATCTTCCTGTTCCACGCCGGAGTCGATGCCCAGAACGACATCTTCCGCAACACCTGTTCCGATCTCTTCAGCGGTTACATCCGCTTCTTCACCTTCGTCCCGGTCGACAACGACTCCAACGCCGTCCAGCGTGCGCTCATCCTACCCGAGACCGTCGCCCAGGACAACCGGGCCGTCGCCCTCAACGGATTGATCGCACACGAATTCTGCCACGAACTCGGCGGCGTAGACCTCTACAATACAAGCAACTTCTACAGCCTCATCGGCGACTTCGCCCTCATGGACCACAACGGCGAGAATACCGGTCTTCTGTTCCCCGGCTATCAGTCCAGCATCTTCGGCGCTATGCCAGTTTACCCTTCTGCCTGGACCCGCGCCTATCTCGGGCTGTCCGAAGTAGAGGAGGTGCGCTCGGCCGAGGATGTCCGCCTTATCGCTGCCGGCGTCGATGCTGGCGGCCGCCCCGAAATCATCAAGGTGCCCATAAGCGAGTATCAATACTACCTGATCGAGAACCGCACTGTCGACATCGATGGCAAACAAACCGCCATGCTGGCTGATCCCGAGACCAACGTCTTCCGCGGCCCCGGACGCCTGGTCGGTCAGGACAGCACCGAACTGACAAGCGAATACGATTTCATGCTCCCCGCTGAAGAAGGTGGCGTACTCATCTACCTCGTCGATGAAGTCGTCGCCGCTCTGGACACCCTTGGCAACGGCTTCAATAACTTCTTCAACAACTCCCTCCAGTGGGATCCACAGCGACAGTTCGTCACCCTCATGGAGGGCGATGGCGTGCGCAATTTCAATGGCCAGTGTCCTGCCGGATGCGGCTTTACCTACCAATGGTATGGCTGGGAAGGAGACATGTTCCGCGAGGACCGCCAGCGCGACTTCACCCCCAATACCGTCCTCCCGGCCATCGACAATCTCGGCAACAACCCGCATATCTATATCGAGAACATCCGGCGCGATACCACTACCATCGGCGACACACAGTTTCCCATGGATACCGTTGTCCGCTTCTCGGTCAGTTCCGAACGTCAGGTCGATGGCTTCCCGACTCGCATCGGTGTCCCCACCGTCATTGGAAAGGGCCCGGTGGCCGAAGATCTCGACAGCGATGGCTCTCAGGAGATCATTGCCGTCTCTCGCGACCGGATCATAGTCAGCGACGCCGACGGCAACAACTGGCTTCGAGACTATACAAATTGTACCACCTGCCCGACATACTATGACACCGCAACACTCGTCTACGACCCGGACACCACCCGCTCGCTTGGCGGTCGTACTGAAATCTACCCACTCAACCTCTTCGCACAGACTCCAAATGACATCACCGCCGGACCGGTGGCGGGCCAGTTCTCCGGGGACGCTGGTGCCATGAAAATCGCCATCGGCTACCCAGCGGGCACTGGCGATGGGTGGATTCTCACCTACCAGGCCCGGGACAATGAACAGGACGGACAGGCCGACTTCTACCTGCAACCAAAGCGCACCACCGGCAAACCAATCACAGTCACCTGGAACAGTGCCCTTGCCTGCCTGACCGACTCCGGCATTGTCTACACTCGTACCGATGAGGTGGGACCTTCCTGGGAACAGACAAGTCTTTTCACGACTCACAATTGGGGTATGGCTGCCGTCGGTGACAGTTTGTTCGTGCTCGCCGGCAATGAAGACTACTCCAGTGTCTATGCTGTGATCGACGGCTCCGCCGAGGAGTACCCGCTGGATACCCTGTATGAATTTGGGCCGATCGTGGCTGATATTGATCGCAAAGGGATACTCGAGGTTGTCGTCGCCTCCTCCGATGGCCGCATCGCTATTCTGTCGTTCAGCGATGAGCTCGCGGTTGGTCCGTACAGCTTTGATATTCTGGCTCACGAGGACTTCGATGCCACCTTCACTACCGATCCCATCATCGCCGATATCGACAACGACAACCGCCCCGACATCCTTATCGGCGGCATCAACAAGGTCTATGCCTTCAATGAACGCTTGATCAGCCTGGCCGACTACCCCATCGAAGTCTCTGATCGCTTCCTCAGTACACCAGTCGCCGCAGCACCAATCACTGCTGACATTCGCCAGGCCTCCTCCGGCAGTAGCGTCCTGGAAACCGTATTCCCAACCACCCAGGGTAGTATCTACGCCTTCGGTCCCCATCCCGTCTTCGGCTACCCACTCCCGGTCGGCCTGGCCGGTTATGGCAGCCCCGTCTACTGGACCGCCGATGGACCATCCGGCACCGAAGGACGCCTCAGCTACGCCGGTCTTGATGGATGGCTGTATGCGTGGGTTGCCGATGCGGACCAGACGCCCGGGGCCTGGCCAATGGCCGGCTATAACGCCCGGGGCTCCTCGTTCTTCCCGGCCGATTCGCTCGGTGATCCGACAGCACTAGCCGGGCGACTTCCCGAGGATCAGATGTATAACTATCCAAACCCGGTAACCACCGGCAGTACCACCATTCGTTATGTTCTCGGCAGCGATGCCCGCAGCGTCGACATTGCCATCTTCGATCTCTCTGGCACCGAAGTCCGCCGCCTTGACGGGCAAACGACTGCCGGTATCAATGAATTGAACTGGACCTGCGACGGTGTCACGCCCGGCGTCTATCGCTGCATGATCGAGGCTGACTTCGACGGTACCACCGAACACGGACATTTTGACATCGCTGTGATACGATAATTGAAAGGATCATCCCTGTGAAAATACTGCCCGCCATATGCCTGTGCCTGCTCACCCTGCCAATACTGGCCACCGCCAACTCGCTTGAACAGGCCTCAGATATGTGCTGTGAACTCACCAAGGTAAGGTATTCTTTCGTCAATCACTCCATGCTCGAATCGAACAGCAGCAAGGATCCCATTCTGGCTGCAGCCGATGCTGATGAGGGCTCGGCCACCGTCACCGACGCCTTCGACTACGATCGCAAGTCCCCGGTCAAAGCCTTCCTGCTTTCGCTCGCAGTACCCGGACTCGGCCAGTACTACTACGGTAGCCGCGCCAAGCCACTGATGTTCCTCGGTATCGAAGCCGTCTCATGGTTCCTGCACATCAACTGGCACGGCGATGGTGACAATCTCACCGACGACTATGAATCCTTCAACAATACTCATTGGTCGGAAAGCCGCTACCGGACATCGCTTGACTGGATCTATGGCTCCACACAGGAATCAGAAATCACTGAAAAGGAAATCAACCACACTCTGCCAGAGACAAAAGTCCAGCAGTACTACGAGATGACCGGCAAGTACAACCAGTTCGCCTGGGGATGGGACGATGCCGACCTCGAGGGCAACGCCTTCGAGGACTACTCCGCCGGCAACCCGCCTCCGCGCATACGCGGCGACAGCGTCCCCTATAGTGCCAACCGCGTCGTCTATGAGGGCATGCGTGATGATGCCAACAACAAGTACGACGATGCTACCAAGATGATCTATGTCGCCATGGCCAACCACTTGATCTCCGCTTTCGAGGCGTTCTTCATGACCCGCCACCTCAATGCCGAGGCGGCCAAGGCCAAGGCAGACTTTGCCAATATCAAAATCCGCGCCAGGCTGCGCTCTATCTATGAGTCTATGGACACGCCCTACCTGGCGTTTACCTATAAGTTCTAATGGGATGTAGTATGCTCAGAAACGTGCTGGTTGCCTTGTTGATTCTCGGTGTCGCGGCCCCGTCCACTCTCGCGCTGGACCTGCCCGAATCACCCATCCAGACCTCCATGCTCCAGGAGGTCAATTCACCCATCCTCGCCGATCAGGATGAATGGTCCTTCGACGAGGACAATCCCGAGCCCGCTGTTGACACCGACACCGACAGCGAAGGGGAGAAGTCGCTCGCCAAGACCCTGCTGCTCTCGGCTGTTCTTCCCGGCGCCGGGGAATACTACCTCGGACAGAAGACGAAGGCCAGCTACTTCTTCGCTGCCGAAGCGCTTACCTGGATCGGCTTTGCCTCCTTCCGCACTTACGGCAACTGGAAGCGCGATGATATGATCAAGTACGCCGGCGACTATGCCAGCGCCGACCTTGAGAACAAGGACGACGAGTTCGAGGACTGGGTCGGCTTCTATGACGGCGTCGACGAGTTTAACTCTCTCGGCCGCGCCACCGATGACCGCCCGTATCTGCCTGCCACCGGCGATACCTATTGGCAATGGGAGAGCTCTGCCCAGCGTGCCGTCTATCGCGACATCAAGAACTCCTACCGCGAGAACCATCGTCGCGCCAATTTCATGCTCGGTATCGCCCTTGCCAACCGCATCATCTCCGTCATCGACTCCTGGCGCAGCTTCCGCCATATCAAATCAACCATTGGCGGCAATGATGGCTGGTCATACGAACTCAAAATCGATCCCTTCTCAAAGGGTGACAAGGTCCACCTGACACTCTATCCCGGATTCTAATCGCCTATGAGCGCGCGATCCACGCTGTCCTGGATAACCATACTGCTGGTCGTCTCTCTGTTGTCCGCCTGTGGCGGCTCCGGCACCAAGCCCGGAAAAGAACAACCCGCCACCCCCCTTCCAGCCGCCGTCATCGTCGATCGAATCATCGAAGGCCCCATCCTCGGCGTCAAGCTAAGCAAACCGTGGGGACTGGCCGCAACCGATGATGGCCACCTCTTTGTCACTGACAACGGCAACCATCGTCTCATTGAATTCGATCAAACCCTCACACCCGTTCGGGACATCGGCGGCTTTGGTTCCGCCGAGGGCTTCTTCAATCGGCCCACCTACATCGCCGTCGACCAGCAACTCAACATCCTTGTCACCGATGAAGGCAATCGACGCCTCTGCCGGTTCAACTCACGCCTCTCCTATGTCGAGTCCATTTCATTCTACGATGAGGAAGACCCGCTCAAGTTTGGCTATCCCTCGGGGATCGCCACCACTACCTACGGCGAAATCTGGGTCGGCGACCGCGACAACGACCGCATCGCTGTCTTCAGCAACGTCGGCAGTTTCGACCGCTTCGTCGGCGACTTCGGCTATTCCGGCGGCCAGGTGATCAGCCCCGAAGCCATCCGCATCGCACCCGCCGACGAATTCCTGGTTTGCGATGGCGGCAATGGTCGCCTCGTCTTCTACGACGAGTACGGTAACTTCGAACGCGAGATGATAGATAACTACCTGGAATACCCCATCTCTGCCGCGCCCTCCGGCAATCGCTGGTGGGTCGTCGACGGCAGCACCGGCCGCATCATCCTAATCAGCGACAGGGGAAAAGTGCTCTTTGAGATCATCGGCCAGCCCATGGGTACGTCACGACCGCTCGCTCATCCATCCGACATCGCTGTGCTCCCGGGCAATCGTCTGGCTATTGCCGATACGGGCAATAACCGCATCCTCATCTGCAAGATCGTCCGCGACCAGGAGTAGCCACTCGTGTCGGCCGTCCGGTCAACAGGTGCTGCCCTCGCCGCCGCCCTGATCTCGTGCCTCTGCTTGACGAGCACCTCCTACTCGACAGCCGTCCGCACGACGCTTGCTGGCGACAGCATACCCGACCTGCTCTACATCGGCTCACACTTTATCTTTGAACACTCCGACACCGCCTGGCTCAACTCGCAACCACTAAACCGAGGCACCGACTACCGTTTCGACAACACCCTCGGAGCATTTGATCTACGATCGCTGGATCCAACGAGTTCCGACACCCTGGTTCTCGTCTACCATCCGCTCCCCCAATGGGTCCCGCGTCTCGTTCGCCCACCCGTTGAACCGGGGATCGATGAGCCAACATCGCGCCCCCAACCACCCGAGCGAGCCCCACCATCTGCGCCGCCGGCCGCCAGCGATATCCGTATCTCCGGCGCCAAGTCGTTCCGCTTCACCAGCACTTCGCGCGGCACGTCCGAGTTCAACCAGTCACTCGACATGGCCCTCAGTGGAGATCTTGCCCCCGGTGTCACCATCACCGGTACCGTCTCCGACCGCGGCTATGACCCCATCTATGGCACCGCTAACAGCCAGCTCAATGAACTCGATAAGATCAACCTCAGTCTCACTTCACCGCACTTCACCGGCCAGATCGGCGACCTGACTATCGTACCGCTGACGGCGCAACACTTCTCGCGCACCAAGCGCATCTCCGGTGTCACTGCTGCCTACACCGATCAACACCTCTACCTTGCGGGACTTGCCGCCCGACCGAAGGGTCGCTTCACCACCGCTCGCTTTCAGGGAACCGACAACGTCCAGGGCCCATACACCATCATCCAAAGCGGCAACCCGTCACCCATCGTCCCCGGCTCGGAGACAGTGTGGCTCAATGGCCGCCAACTCGAACGAGGTGGAAGCAAAGACTACACCATGGACTATCCGGCCGGGCGCATTACGTTCACTGCCGACAACCCCATCGACAGTCGCAGTCGGATTGAGATCGACTATGAGCCGCAATCCACCGCCTATCGCGGTGAACTCTATTCAGCCGCCGCCGGAACCGCCTGGCTCGACTCCGCCGTGGCTTTCTCGATTGCCTTCAGTCGCGAGGGAGACGACTCCCGTGAACCAATCGTTGGAAGCCTCACCGACACGGACCGCGAACTCTTGCAGCAGGTCGGCGACTCCACCGCCAACGCCATCCGCTCCGGCGTCATACCGGATACCACCGGCGCCTACGCCCTCGTCGTCGACAGCTTGCCCGATTCGGTGTTTGCGTTCGTGGGAAACGGCGAGGGTGACTATTCCATTCAGTTCAGCTTCGTCGGCGATGGTAACGGCACCTACCGCTTTGTCGGCGGTCAGGAATACCGCTTCGTCGGCCAGGGGCAGGGAGACTACGCCCCCATCATCAAACTGCAGGCACCCGAACGACTCGATCTCACTACCGCCACCTTGTCACTCGCGCCGGAGAATCTCGGACAACTCACAGCGTCCGTAGATTACTCCGCTCGTGACCGCAATCTCCTGTCCGACCTCGGCGATGCCAACAACACCGCCGCCCTCGCCCGGCTTGCCTACACGTACCGGTGGCAGTGGCACGACCAACTCAGTAGTGTCACGGTCCGATCGCGCCTGCGCGAGTCAGGCTTCGCCAGCCGAAGCCGTATCGACAGCGCCGACTTCCCACGTCGCTTCCTGCTGGCGGACACCGGCATTCTTACTACCACGCAGCGCCTGCACGAAGTGCGCACGATTCTCACCCCGCACCAGCGCCTGCAGGTGGCACCAGCCTATGCGCGACTCACCTATGACAACCGCTTCACAGCTGACCGTGCCGAGACCCGTATATCCGTCGAGCCAACCACGCTCACCTCGCTTACGTCGCTTGCCTACATCGTCCGCACCGACCGCGACAGCAGCACCGTCGCCACCACCGGTCGCGTCGAAGGCGTCACTTCCACCGCCCGGGCCGACTTACGGCGATGGGGGACACTCACTGCTCGTCATCAATTCGACAAGCGTCGGAACAACTACTCGGGCGCCACGCGGGGCACCCGGTACCATGCCTCAACAGCTGCCTGGCAACTGGCACCACTGACCGTCAGCGCCGACTTTTACACCGAGGACACCCTCGCCGGTGACTGGCGAAGCAACCTCGATCGCCTCCGCCTGACCTCCCGTGCCGTGGGCAGTCTCAGCCGCCTCACCTACGACCTGCGCCTCACCTGGCAGCAGGTAACTCAAGGACCATTGTCCGGCCGAACCGGCTACGAGGAATCCTCGTTGCTCGCCCGTCTCGGTAGCGCCTACCGCAACCCCAGGCAGCGCCTCAGTATCGAAACCGACTACCTCATCTCCGAGGAAACCCGTAACGCCCGAGGTGTTACCTACCTCGAGGTCGAACCCGGCACCGGGGATTACATCTTCGAGGACGGCCGCTATATCCCCGACCCCGAAGGCAACTTCGTTCGCCTTGAGGAACTCCTCTCCGACACCGAGCGCGTCCGACGGGGCGAGAAGTCCTTCCACTTCAGCCGCCAGTGGCGTCTGTTCACTGTTCGCTTCGACTCTCGCATCGAGGAAGAGCTCTTGTCCGACGGTTCCAGAGTCTGGTGGTGGACCGTTCCGTTCCTGTCCGACCCGGATCAGCCGTACCTGTACTATCTTCGCCGCTATGATTCCGAACTGCGCGCCGTCCCCATTGGGGGCGTTCACCTGATCACCTTCAGGTGGCAGGACGCCCGCACCAGCCGACGCATCACCGGCGAAGATCGTACCAGCTACAACCGCACCCTCAATCTGTTGCTCAAACAGCGTACCGGAGACTGGTATCTCGAACAAGAAGGCCGTCGGTTTGACACCCGGCGCGACACCTACTACAACGCCGGCGCTGACATCACCGGCTATCAGCTTGCCGGCCGGGTTCGACGCATCATTCAATTGGGTGAACTCGCTACCGGGCTTCGCTACCGCCACGCCGAGAGCGGCGCTTCCGATCAAACCGACCTGTATGGTGTCTTAGTCGGTGCCCGTCTGCGCGTCATAGAGCGTGGCGAACTGCGCGGCTCGGTGGAATTCTACACTCAGGACATCCGGGGGACCATCCGTGGCCAGGCCTACCAGTTCACCGAGAACCTCACCGGTGACCGAGGCGCAACCTGGGAAGCCACCGCCAACTACAACGTCAAAGGAGGCGTCAGGGCCAATTTCACCCTCCGCGGACGCCACAGTAACGACCGCTCCGCCCGAGTCACTGTCAGAGGGGAGGTGGTGGCATCATTCTGAAGATGTACGCTATACTCGTTGTACTGCTGCTCACCGCCTCGACCGTTGTGAGCGCCGAACTGCGCCTGAAGCAGACAGTCCCCACGGAGCTCCGCGACCGACTCAGTCATGCGATCAGCACTGCGGTCACTGCCGATGCCGCCCGTGATTCCGCCCGCACCGTCCTCAGCCGCCACGGCTACCTCGAACCGACAGTAACAACCGCGCCGGATACGCTGATAGTCATTGCTGGAACACGCTTCTACTTGTCCCGCATCGTCAATGATGACGCTCCACCGGTCCCCTTACGACCCTTGCCCTTCACTCCAGAGAATCTCGACCTCGCCCTCGACCGTGCCCTCCAGCCACTGCGCGACTCGGGCTACTACTTCGCTCGCGCCGCCTTGGACCGCTTCACTCGTGACTCCAATCAGGTGACTGTCCATATCGCCACCACCCCCGGTCCGGCCGCTTTTGTGACCGACCAGCAACTGACCGGCCTGAAACGCACCCGTCCCGATCTCGTTCGCCGCTACCTGCCGCTCAGGGCAGGCGATACTCTTACCTCACAAGCTATCTCCCGTGCCGAGCAGGCCGCCACGAATATTCCTTTCGTGCGACTCACCCAACCACCCGTCATCATACCGCAAACCGGTTATGCCGGCGCCACCGTCATCTGGTCGTTTGCCGAACGCCGCCAGACTCGTCTTGAGGGACTGGTCGGCTATGCCCCGGAGGCCTCCAAAGCCCTCGTCTGGACTGCCGACATCCGCCTGCTCAATCCTTTCGGCGCCGGACGCGACCTCCGCATAACCAGCCAGCGACGAGACCGCGGGCGCGATATCCTCAATATCGCCTACGCTCAACCCGTCTTCTGGCTCGGTACCGGCCAACTGTCCGCAACGCTGGCCACCCGTGACTACCGGGAGCAGTTCTACGAGTTCAAGGCCCGGACCGGCTTTGGTACTGCGGTTGCCTTCGCAACACAAGTTGGGCTCGATCTCACCTTCCGCACGATTGAGGACGACATCACCCGACGTTCCTACACCAGCTATCAGGCCGCCGCGTCACTGTCAACGGCCGACCTCGAACAACCCCGCAACCCCACCTCCGGCTACGCGCTTGACTGGTCTGTAGCCTACCATCACCGGCGTTACGACAGCGACTCCGTCAACTCTGCTGCCGACATCGAAGTCCTCAATGACACCCGGCTCACCGCATCGCTCGACTTCTACCAGCCCATAGTGGCTGATTTTGTCGGGCATCTCATGCTGGCCTACGATGGCCTGGAAACCTCCGAATCGCTCCCACCGCTCTCTGAGCTGGTGTTTGTCGGCGGCCCCGGCTCGCTGCGCGGCTACCGCACCGAGCAATTCGCCGCCATCCGTACCACCCGACTGACTGTCGAACCCCGTTGGCGATTCGAACAGGGCGCCCTCTTTGCCTTCTACGATGGTGCCTACCTCAGCAACCGCAGCGAGCGCGAGACCGACATCGCCACCGAGGAAACTTGGCGCTATGGGTACGGTCTCGGCCTCCTGCTCGCCACCGGTACTCGTCAGGTATCGCTTTCGCTCGGCTGGCATCCAGGCATCCCTATTGACCAGCCCCGCCTGGCGGTCGAACTCTCGCTCGATATATAAAAGTTGACGCTCCCGCCATCCCCTGTCTATCCTCATGTCGTGAAACGGTTTTACGCTACAATCATGCACTATAATGTCCCCGCCGTCCTGGCGCTTGTTGCCTTGGTGTGGATTGGTGCGCGGTTCACCTGGCTGCAGCTCTCACTCTATCCGGTTATTGCCACCTCGCTGTGCGTTGCCGCGACCGCAACCGCTGCAACCTTGCTCTTTCGATGGCAATCCGGCCCTCGTCAGACGCTGACTCCTCTCTGGGTGACCTTTGCCCTGATGCTTGTTGCTCTCATCCTTGCCGTCAGCGTCAGTATGATCCTCACTGCACTGACATTTATCGCGGTCACCGCCGTCGTCGTCATTGCGAGACGGATGCCTCAATCCAGCCTGGCTCGCGGCATCGCCTCCAGCATCCTGACCACGCTGCCCGTATTCGCCGGTGCTGCCGCGGTGGACCCGGTCCTCGCCTGGCAATTGCCTCAGGTGCTCGTCGCTGCCGCTATTACACTGCTGTTCGTACTCGTCCTGAATCTGACTGCTCTGGCAAGAAAGCACCTGCCCGATCGCCCCGGACGACCCCGAACGGCCTGGGTCATGGCCGCCCTTGTACTCTGGTTTGTGCTCGTCCTGACCATGATCGTCCCCGTCACCGTTGGTTGGTACAGCGCTCCCTTTCGCAATCTGGCCGTTTATGCCCTCGGGTTACCGGTCCTGGGGCTGCTGATCTTCGTCTGGGGCAATCCCAGCGACACCATGCTACGAATTGGCCATTCCACCCTCCGCGGCGGATCGCTGCTGGTGTTAGCTGCGCTGGCCCTTGCCTGATGAGTCCTTATGAATTAGCGTGAAACCTTACCTGCGAATACTAAGTATAAGTCAAACTGTAGGATAACATTGAAGAACAAGGCGACAATCAGAGATCATATGAAACCTCGAATCGCTGCGGCAACGGCACTATTCCTCTGGCTGATCGGCACTACCGTCGGCTTCGCCGCCCAGTCACCAGCAGGCACCAACTCCGGACGCGGCATACAGGTTTCGCAGAGCATCGCCCAGCATCATATCGCCTTCGAGGATACCGTCCAGTTCCAGATTGCCGTCGAGTGGCAGGGGCCCCAGTCGGCGTTCATTTTCGACCGACCCCTCAGCCTCGAACTCGACCACCTCAAGGTCGGCCGCTTCTCCTCAACCATTGCCTCCCGCGGCAGGGGAGACCAGGAGATAACCACCAAGATCTACAAGTACCGCTTGCTGCCGTTGGCGCCGGGCACGGCCGGGATTGAACCGGTCGAAATCAGCTACCTGGCTATGCCCGACAGCACCCGCGGAACCCTCATGACCGAGAAAATGACCGTCGAGATAGACAAGCCCATACCCCCGCCGGAATCGGGTGACACCAGCACCCTCACCTGGCTGGGTATCATTCTGGCGGCACTGCTGGTCGGCGTTGTGACCATCATCGCCCTCCGGGGCCGCTCCGAAACCGACACCACGCCCCGCCTCGCGCCCCGCCAGGTCTTCCTGCAACAACTCGGCATCCTGCGAGCCGACTCCGAAAACGACTTGAAACGCTTCCAGAGCGGATTGTATAAACTGCTGTGCGCTTTCCTGCTTGCCGAGTACGAGATCGAGGTCAACGAAAAAGACCGCGACAAGCTCGATCAACAACTGCAGGAGAAAAGTGAACTCGGCGACGGGCAGCGCCAGACCTTGCTCGATTGGCTGTTCCAGGCGCAACAGGATAAGTTCCGTCCGGTTCAGGCCTCGCCCGGCGAGACCACCCGGCGTGAGAACGCCATTCGCGCCTTCTTTGAACGACTGCAAGATAACACGCAATAGACGGAGGACCGATGGATACCGACATCCAACAGATTCAGTCCCAGGTAGAACAGGAGGCAGCCTTTGTCCAGCGCCTCCAAAACCAGATTCGCCAGGTCATTGTCGGCCAGCAGTATCTCGTCGAACGCCTGCTGATGGGCATTCTGGCCGACGGCCACATCCTTATCGAGGGCGTCCCCGGACTCGCCAAGACATTGTCCGTCAACACCCTGGCTCAGTCCATTCAAGCGAAATTTCAGCGTATACAGTTCACCCCGGACCTGTTGCCCGCCGACCTGATCGGTACCATGATCTACAACCCACAAACCTCAGAGTTCACTGTCAAGAAGGGTCCGGTCTTTGCCAATATCATCCTCGCCGATGAAATCAACCGCGCCCCCGCCAAGGTCCAGTCCGCTCTCTTGGAGGCCATGCAGGAACGCCAGGTCACGATCGGTGAAACAACATTTCCGCTCGAACAACCCTTCCTGGTTCTGGCCACCCAGAACCCGATCGAACAGGAAGGCACCTATCCGCTGCCGGAAGCACAGGTCGACCGCTTCATGATGATGCTCAAGATCACCCACCCGACTCCGGCTGAGGAACGCGAAATCATGGAGCGCAACACCGGTGCCGCCATCCCTAAGATCCAGCCCGTTATCACACCGGCAGATATAATCAAAGCCCGCGAGGTCGTCCGCTCTGTCTATATCGATGACAAAGTAAAAGAGTACATTGTTAATCTGGTCTTCGCTTCGCGGGAACCAGAGAAATACGGCCTGACCGGAATCAAGAACATGATCGCGTTCGGCGCCTCGCCGCGAGCAACGATCTACCTTAACCTCGCCGCCAAAACACATGCCTTCGTGCGCGGCCGCGGTTATGTCACTCCCGAAGACATCAAAGCCATCGGCCATGATATCCTGCGCCATCGTATCCTCATCACCTATGAGGCCGAGGCCGAGGATGTCACTTCCGATGACATCGTCACCAGGATCTTCGACGCCGTCGAGGTACCGTAAGCAACCACAGACCGCAACAGGGAGCACAGCCGGAAGCGCCATGATACCAGCCGAGGTACTCAAGCAGATCCGACGGATCGAAATCCGCACCAAACGCCTGGTCAACGACCTCTTCTCGGGCGAATACCACTCCACCTTCAAGGGGCAGGGCATGGAGTTCGAGGAGGTCCGTCAGTACGAGCCCGGCGATGATGTCCGCCTGATCGACTGGAATGTCACCGCCCGTACCGGCTATCCCCACATCAAGAAGTTCAAGGAAGAGCGTGAACTGTCAGTGGTTCTCCTCGTCGATGCCTCCTCATCCGGCCGCTTCGGCACCCGAGAGCGCTTCAAAAGCGAAATGGCTGCCGAATTGGCCGCCCTGCTCGCCTTCTCGGCCATCAAGAATAATGACAAGGTCGGCCTGATCATCTTCACCGACAGTATCGAGAAGTTCATACCGCCCAAGAAGGGCCGCTCCCACGTGCTGCGTATCATACGCGAAATCCTGTACTTCCAGCCCAAAGGAACCGGCACCGATATCGGCGGCGCCCTCGAATATTTCAACCGCGTCATCAAACGCAAATCGGTTGTGTTCCTGATCAGCGACTTCCTCGGCGAGGACTACTTCAAGCCGCTCCAGATCGCCAACAACAAACACGACATCATCTCCATCAAGATCGCCGACCCGCGCGAAACTGTCTTCGAGAATGTCGGCCTGATAGAACTTGAGGACGCCGAAACCGGCGAGGTATTCCTGGTAGACACCGGCTCGGCCGACTTCCGGCGCGAGTTCTCCGCCAAGGCCGCCGAGGATGCCGACCTGCTCAAACGCGGTTTCCAGATGATCAACGTTGATTTCATCAGCGTTCGCACCGATCGCTCGTATATCGTACCCCTGATCAACTTCTTCAAAATGAGGGAGAGGCGACTGTAGTATGCTGCAATTTCGCTACAAGATCATGGCTGCTTGCCTGGTGAGCGCGCTTGTTTGGGGGGCGATAGTTGGCTGTGAAGACAACGACGCCACCGTCGATCTGGACATGCATCGCCAGCTCGCCGTCGAACTGCGGGATTCGCACCTGTATCAGGCAGCCATCGAGGAGTACAACTCGATGTTGGAGTCTCCAGACCTGCAACAGACCGAGCGAGGAAACCTGCATTTCCTGGTCGGACGCATCTACTACGACGACCTCGGCGACTACTCCCAGGCAGCGGCCCACTTCGTACGTGCGCGTACGCTTGGTCCCGATGCGGACTATGCCGGTGAGGCCTCACGGAAACTGGTCGCCAGCCTGGAAAAGTCCGGCAAAATTGCCGATGCGCGCCGTCAGATGGATGCCTCCGTCAACATCGACACCGAATCGCGACAGCCCGGGGATGTCGCCGTTGCGGTGATCGGTACCGACACCGTCTGGTCTTCTGCTATCGAGCGAGCGATCGGTGAACTACCGCCCGAGCAGCAGGCCGCTGTCGCCTCCCGCACCGATCGCATCGAATTCATGCGCCAGTATGTGGCCCAGGAGATGATCTACCGCGCCGCCCTTAGGGAAGACTACACCAGCCGGCCGGAGATCCAGCGACGACAGGAGGAATTGCTCAAGCAACTGCTGGTCAATGCTTTCGTGATGGACAAGATTATGCCCAATGTCGAGTCCGACAGCCTGGACATACGCACCTACTATCAGGCCCATAAGGCCGACCGCTACAACAATCAGCCGTTCGATTCGGTGATGACCCAGGTTGTCTTCGACTATTCCAACGAAAAAGCCCGGGCCGCCTTCGACAAGTACATCCAGAAGCTGGCCCGTGCCGAACAAGTGGAGTTCCTCGATCACAATGTCAAGTAGCCGCGTACATACATTCCTGCTCCTGCTGGCCGTTATCACCCTGAGTCTGACCGGTGTGGCACATGCTCAGACTGGCCTGCCAGCCGACACCGTCCGCACCCTGCCCGGTATCCAGATTGAAACCGGCGTCAGCCAGGCTGAAATGTACGTCGGCGATCGCATCACTTACACCGTCGCGATCACCTACGACTCCACTTACGAACTCATCCCGCCGCCACTCGGTGCGAACCTGGGGGCGTTTGATGTCAAAGACTACAACCCCGACAGCACTGCCACCCTCGATGATGGCCGTGTCCGCAACATTACCAGCTTCGAGCTGAGCACTTTCACCACTGGTGAGTACGTCATCCCCCCGGTTCCCGTCGCGTTCACCTTGCCCGACTTGACCACTAAAGTCGTCATGTCCGAGCCGGTGCCGATCACAGTCAAATCGCTCATTCTCTCCGACAGCGATTCGCTCGATATCCGCAGCCTGAAGGATCCCTATGAGTTCGAGCGCAACTACGCCAGCTACTATTTGTGGGGTGGCATTGCCCTGGCACTGGTTCTCACTGCCCTTGGCTTCTGGTGGTGGTGGCGCAAACGCCGGCTGACCCCAACGGCGCCAGAGGACACCCGCATGCCGTGGGAGATCGCCTTCGAGCGCCTGGCCATGCTCAAACAGGAGGGCCTGCCTACAGCGGCCGACAACGGCTTCAAACCGTACTACTTCGAACTGACCGACATCGCCCGCGAATACCTCGGACGCATCTACGATCGCAATGTCCTCGATATGACCACCGAGGAGTTCCTGGCAGCATTCGACAACGATATGCTGCCCGACGATCTCCACGATCGCTGTCGCGACTTCTTCCGCCATGCTGACCTGGTCAAATTTGCCCGCATGGAGCCGGAAGACCATCGCATCTCAGAAGACTTCGACTTCGTCTACAAGATGGTTGACGAAGTCCGCATAGACTATCAGCGACGCGAGGCCGAGAAAGCCGCCGCCGAAGCCGCCGCTCGTGCTGCCGGGAAGAAGGCACCTTCCGACACATCCACCGTCGAATCCGAGGAGGTCACCAAATGATCCTCGACTTCGCCGGTATGCGCCTGAGCTTCTTCGATATGGTCAACCTGACCATTCCCGCCCTGATGATCTTCATCATCGGTACCCTGGTCGTGGCCGCCATGCTCTACTATCAGTTCCGGGCTCGTCGTTACAAATCCGCCACGATAAAATACTCGGACCTTCGTATTGTCAAACGAGCAGCGCGGTCAAACCGCCAGCGCTATCGTTTCGTTGTCCCGCTTCTGCGCATCCTGGCGGTCATACTGCTCTTCGTCGCCTTTGCCCGACCGCGTGCCGGTACCGAATACCAGGAGGTGACGTCCGAGGGTGTCGATATTATGGTTGCGCTCGATGTCTCCTCCTCCATGCAGGCCGAGGACTTCAAGCCGCACAATCGCCTCTATGTTGCCAAGGAAGAGATCAAGAAGTTCATCGAGCGACGCGTCAACGACCGCATTGGGCTTGTCGTCTTCGCCCGTTACGCCTTCACGCAGTGCCCGCTAACCACGGACTACGGTGTCCTGCTCAGCTTCATTGATCAGGTCGATTTCGGCATGGTCGAAGACGGTACCGCTATCGGTATGGCCATTGCCACCGGCGTCAACCGCCTGCGCGATTCCGAATCCGAAAGCAAAATCATGATTCTCCTTACCGATGGTGACAAC
>WJKG01000161.1 GCA_014729205.1 candidate division GN15 bacterium
CATATGACCAGGGGTACCGACCACTCAAAGAGGTACAGGGGATGGTATCGATATCTCGCGAGGATGGCGGCAGTAGCCGGGAGGCGGATCTGATGCCAGCAGGCAGCGGTGAGTTTGAGGCACGATTTGAGGATCTGGCCTCGGGGACATATCACTGGCGAGCGGAACTGCGCAGTGAGGACAAGTTGCTGAAAGAGGATTCCGGGACGGTGCTGGTTGAGGCGTATTCACTGGAGGAATTCGACCAGCGGGGTGACCCGGCGACCCTGGCGGCACTGGCTAATGCGACTGGTGGCGAGTATTACACGTATGAGCAGTTCACGACAGCCCTGGAACAACTGGACACGCGCCGTGTGCAACGTACGAAAAAGGCAGAATTGACCGTATTCAATAAGGACGTATGGTGGATAGTGGTGCTGATTGCGCTTTCCCTGGAGTGGTTGATTCGCAAACGGAATCAGTTACTGTGAGCAGTGTTTGTCGGCTCGGTTATTCTTCGTCGGGCTGATTAGGGTCGTACTTTTGGAACTGTTCTGCGATCTGTCTCAGATCAAGATTCTGCCCCAACTCGATTTTCTCATCGGAAAGCCCCATCAACGTGTTCTGGATGCGCTCGGCGCATTTCTGGATCTGGTCAATATAATGCTGCTGATCCTCGGTCATGCCCTCGGATTCCTCTTTGAGGAAGTCGGTATAGCCGAGAATGCCGGCCAGGACGTTATTGAGTTCATGATTCAGCCCCAGGCAGCGGCCGATGTACGGCTTGATGGCCTGGAAGATTGTCAGCTCTTCTTTGAGTTCGTCGCTCAACGCTGAGTTTCGGATGGCGTCTTGCATGATATCCCCTGGTCTTGAAGACACTTTCCTGACGTGCCGTTCCCTGTATTCTGTATCGGCAGGAATGTCGAATCAATGAGCGCCGCTGTGCCGATGACGTGCTTGCTTGTATAGTGCAAGTATCTTACTATGTCTGCAAGGTAATTCTACTCAAGGAGATATTGATGAAACTGGCGGTACTAGGGGCCGGCCTGATGGGCCGCGCAGCAGTTTATGATCTTAGCAGGCGAGATGATGTTGAACGGGTTGGAGTTTTCGATCTTTACGGAGATACTGCCCGGTCGGTCGCTGATGAATTCGGGCACGGCAAAGCGGTGGCTGGCGAACTGAACGCTTCTGATGAGCGGGCGGTCTCAAAGGCCCTGCAAAGCTATGATGGGGCGCTATCCAGTGTGACGTATGCTCTGAACCCGATAGTGTCGCGAGCTGCGATTGCCGCCGGGTGTCATCTGGTCGACCTGGGCGGGAACAACGACACCGTCAAGGAGCAGCTTGATATGGACACCACCGCTGCCGAGGCTGGTGTCTTGATTGTCCCCGATTGCGGACTGGCGCCCGGCATGGTGGCCGTGCTGGTGCGGGACGCTGTGGCCCGGATGGAGAAAGTAGACTCGGTCAAGATCCGCGTGGGGGGATTGCCGCAACACCCGGTACCGCCGCTGAACTACCAGATGGTGTTTTCGGCCGAAGGGCTTATCAACGAGTACTGGGAACCGTGTGTCATTCTTCAGGGTGGACGCAAGAAGATCGTGGAGCCGATGACCGATATCGAGCCCCTGGAGTTTGAGTCGGTGGGCAAACTGGAGGCGTTTTACACTTCGGGGGGTACATCGACACTGCCGGACACCTACGAGGGGGAAATAGACTTCCTGGATTACAAGACCATTCGCTATCCGGGGCACTGCGATCTGTTCCGCCCCATGCTGCAGATCGGGTTGGCCTCGCGAGAGGAGATGACTGTTGAGGGCGTGACGGTGTCACCGCGATCCGTCTTCAAGCGTGTCCTGGATGCCAATCTGGCATACGGCGACCTGGATATGGTGCTGCTGCGAGTGACCGCCACCGGCAAACTGGGCGGGACGGATCACCAGGTTGTCTATGAGGCGATAGATCGCCAGAAGACGGCGAAGGATCTGACGGCGATGATGCGGATGACGTCGTTCCCCGCCTCGATTGTCTTGTGGATGATAGCCTCGGGGCATATCACGGAGCGTGGCTGCAAGCCGCAGGAGAAGGTGGTCAACTCCAGCGTATTTATCGATCAGTTGCTCGAGCGCGGTATTGAGCTGAAGATCACCTGATGTAGAGTTCGGGGAGGCTGCGGATTAGAGATCGTCGTCGTCGAGGTCGAGATCATCGAATTCGGATTCGGGGATTCGGACGATTAGATCCTCGACGACTTTGCACTGACAGGCCAGCCGGGAAACGTCGGTGACGTTTTCGGCCTCATCGAGCATGTCCTCTTCGTCCTCAGATTTCTCGCCGAGGCTGTCATAGCCCTGCTCAATATGGACATGACAGGTGGAGCAGGCGCAGTTGCCGCCGCAATTGTGATTTATCTTGATATTGTTATCGAGGGCAGCATCAAGGAGGATTGTTCCCTTTGGCACCTGCACCTCGACATCGAGGGGGAGAAACCGAACTTTGGGCATTTCTTTCGAGTCGTTTGTTGTTGTCTGGTTCTCTATCTTTGCAGCGCCAATAAACGTCATGGGGGTAGCCTTGTCCACTATTTTGCTGATTGCTGCGGGGAATTCCTGAAGATCACGACATTGTCGTGCTCGTTGCCGAATCGGACGGTTCTGGCGAGCGGCACCAATCGGGCGGTAAGCGCCATAAAGGCCCAGGGCGGTATGATGGCTGAATCGCAGCCACGCACCAGCACGTGGGAGTCGGTATACTGATCGAAATCATGCTGGTCGAGGCCGTCCAGGAAGTCATCCTGTCGGAAGACTCCCCGGATAAGAAACTGTTCCAGTTCTATGGTCTTTTGGGTCATGTGGCGCCGAAACACCCGGTTTTAGCAGGTAAACGAGGAGCCGCAGCCGCATGAGCGGCGAGCATTGGGATTGGTGAAATTGAAGCCGCCACCAAGCAGGCCACCCTTGTACTCGAGGACCGAACCGGCCAGGTACGGGGCTGCTTTGGCGTCGATAATGACCGGGATACCATCGTAATCGAATTCGAGGTCAGTCTCTTTCTTGTTGGTATCGAAGGCCATACTGTAGGACATGCCGGAGCATCCACCGGCAGCGACGCCGATACGCAGATAGAGCTTGTCCTCGGCCTCGAGTTCCATGAGGCGCTTGATTTCGACGATAGCTTCAGGGGTGATAGCGACGACGTTCTCGCTGGTCTGTGTGTTCTTTTGGGTGTCAGACATGGTACACTCCTGTATCTTTGCCGGTCTGCAATAATAGACCGATTTCGTACATATTCGTTCGGACATTGGGTATAACGCCGGGTCTGGGTATGGGTTCCCCGGTGTTCTTGGATAAATGCCTCCTTCGCAGAAGATACGTGAAACGGGCAAGCCGGTGTTTGCATAATATCTGGAGGTGGCCTCAGGTTGTACCCGGGTACCCGATTGTGGACCTGGAAAATGGGATTCATGGACCAAGTGGATAATTTTTTTGGGTAACGGGCAAAAATTTATGGACTAATAACATCTTTTTTCGTATAATCTGTGAACGTGGAAGCAGAAGTATATAATCCGGCTCTGCTTTTGAAGCGAAATTGAAGATCATAATGACAAGAGGTACAACGTAGATGAGACTTTCAAGGAAATCAGATTATGCCCTTCGGGCGGTTCGTCACTTCGCCAATCTTCCTAAGGACAAGCTGGGTTCGATTAGTGCGGTGGCCGAGGCGGAGTCGGTTCCTCGCGAGTTTCTGGCCAAGATTCTCAAGGACCTGACCAGGAGTGGAATCCTGGTGGCGTATCAGGGGGTCAAGGGGGGATATCGCCTGGCTCGACCGGCCAAGGAAGTGACGTTTCTGGATGTGATAGAGGCTATTGACGGCCCGATTCACCTGAATCTGTGCACGGAGAGCGAGACGTGTCGCTGCGAGCGATTCGACGACTGCACGATGCGCAACTTCTGGATCACACAGGAGAAAGCGTTCCGTCGGACGCTGGAGAAGCAGCACTTTGGCAAGTACAAGGCGCGTAAGAGCCGTTCCGGTGTCCAGCTATAGCATCTGAGGCATCGATGAATCACCAGCCCCGGCCATGTGCCGGGGCTTTTTTGTGGCGTTGCGTGGTCACAAGCCTTGTGCGGATGGCCCCGTGATGTTTATATTGCGTACTTGACCGGTAAATGGTGACCGAATCCTGAATCACCGGCCGCGGCACCCGATCGGAGATTGAGAACTGTACGGTCCGGTTTGGTGTTTAAGGGACAGAGAACAGATCTTGTAAGGAGACATGGTCGTGATAGAAAAGTTCAACGACAAGCAGCATAAGGTGAAAGTTGGTCTGGCTGAGATGCTCAAGGGCGGTGTCATCATGGATGTCGTCAATCCTGAGCAGGCCAAGATCGCCGAGGAATCGGGTGCGGCCGCAGTTATGGCTCTGGAGCGGGTGCCCTCGGATATTCGTGCTGAGGGTGGTGTTGCTCGCATGGCCGATCCGGATATAATCGAGGAGATCAAGCGGTCGGTTACCATCCCGGTTATGGCTAAGTGTCGCATTGGTCATTTCGCTGAGGCGCGGGTGTTGGAGTCACTGGAGATTGACTTTATCGATGAGTCCGAGGTGCTGACCCCGGCGGACAACAAGTACCATGTCGACAAGTGGTATTTCAAGGTTCCTTTCGTGTGCGGGTGCCGCAACCTGGGTGAGGCGCTTCGCCGGATCTCCGAAGGGGCGGCGATGATTCGCACCAAGGGGGAGGCGGGCACCGGCGATGTGTCCGAGGCTGTCAAGCACCTTCGCGAAGTGAATGGTGCGATCAAGGCGTTGACATCGATGCGTGAGGATGAACTGTACGGTGTCGCCAAGGATCTTCGGGTACCGGTGGAACTGGTGCAGTTCGTCGCGAAAGAGGGCAAGCTGCCGGTCCCGAACTTTGCCGCTGGTGGTGTTGCCACTCCGGCCGATGCGGCGTTGTGCATGCTGCTTGGCGCCGAGGCGGTGTTTGTGGGGTCGGGTATATTCAAGTCGTCCGATCCCGTCAAGCGCGGCAAGGCGATTGTAACGGCCGTGACCAACTATGAGGACTTCGCCGCGATCGCGGAAGCATCGCGCGGTCTCGGGGATGCCATGAAAGGTATTCAGGTGCAGACGATGGCGCCCGAGGACATGTTGCAGACACGATAGCATTTCGATTGTATTCTTTTTCTCGCATCGTGCGGGAACAAAATCAACAGGCCACACCTTTATATCGGGTGTGGCCTTTTTCTGTGGTTGTTAGTGGGTGCATATGCACCTGCAACGAAGGATGAAAATGGGCCGAGAAGTTGAGCGAGAAACAGTATTCAGGTTCTATGTTTTTTAGTATGGAGAGAATGCGTGGACCTGCTTGTGCTATCGTAACTGGGTGTCGTGCAGCGGCTTGCGCTCGGTGTTCTAATCTGGTGAATATGTTTAACAAAGCTCGATTTTTCCGAAAAAAAACTTGCATCGGCAATGCCATGAGGGTTTTTTGGGGCGACTAAACTGAGGAACAAACGGTTGGTCCGCGGAGGATCAACACTGGATTAATCTATCAAGGAGGTTTTCAAATGTTCAAAAAGCTATTGCTTCTCACTGCTGTTCTGGTGATGGCGTTTGCCGTGACCAGCTCCGCCAAGGACCTGACCGGTCGTTTTGGTCTGGGTTATTATGAGTCTGAAGCTCCGGTTGGTATTCGCTATTGGGTCAACGAGAAGGTCGGTATTGATGGTGGTCTGGGATTCTGGTCCCAGGATGGTTTCGCGGAATTGGATGACCAGGGTCAGCCCACTGGTGAGACTACCAGTGCGACTCGCTTCTGGATCTCCGCTGGCGTACCGTATGTCCTGTACCCGACCGACCGCGCTAACTTCATGTTCCGTCCGGGTGTTCTCTTCGGTGTGTTCGATGAGGACTACTACGATCCGAAGACTCGCGTCTTGATTCAGTTGCACCTGGTAGCCGAAGTCTTCTTTGGTGATCACTTCTCGCTCGAGGCTGCCCATGGTGTGAATATCGACATGCAGACTCCGGCCGCCGACGATGCCGACTCCATGATGGACTTCGGCACCGCCTCCGGCAGCATCACCCAGCTCGGCTTCCACTTCTACTTCTAAGCCGATCTGACATATCGAGGATAGTTTTGCGGGAGCAGCCAGTTGGTTGCTCCCGCTTTCTTTTTGGGGATATCCCACCCGGAGACCGGTGGGACACCTTACACATTGGTCCAGCGGCGAAGTATCGCAGGTTTCCGGGGAATGCTATGTGCACAGGAAATACGAGAAGCGCAGAACCCTTCGGGATTCTGTGCTCCTCATTGAGAGAATCGTCTTGTCGAATTCGGTTTGCCGCGTATATTCTTCGGGTCAGTTGTAAGCGAACTCGATGATGCACGTTTCAGGCGATGAAGCATTACCCGATAGAACATGAGTGCCGCAAGCGGATTGACTTCTGGCCGGATAAGCCGGTGGTATTCGGCGGCGACGTGCTTGAGATAGGCCCCGGGCGCGGGGATCTGTTGATGCACATGGCCGAGGCACATCCGGAGAAGAAGTTCGTAGGAATAGAAATCGGGAAGCGACGGTTCTTCAAGCTGATCCCGCGGATACAGAAGCGGAATATCAAGAACATCCAGCTTATTGGGGGTAATGCCAGGGTGGTGCTTCCGCTGTACTACCGCTCCAACGTCTTCGAGCAGGCCTATGTGCTGTTTCCTGATCCCTGGCCCAAGAAACGCCATATACCGCACAGGCTGCTGTCGGTGCAGTTCATGACGCTGGTGGCGCGGTCGCTGAAGGTGGGCGGAGATCTCTTCGTCGCCACCGATGTTGCCGGTTACGCTGGTTGGGTGCTCGAGAACGCAGAGCAGATGGATTTCGTGGAGCTGGTGCGGCCACCGACCATGAATAAGCCGTTGATAGATGGCTATATCCCGACGTTCTTCGAGGCCAAGTGGCGCGAAATGGGAAGGAACATTCATTACCAGCATTATCGCAAGACTCGCGAGATCACCGAACCACTGGATGATGAAGCGCGCAAAGTGATTGAGATTTTGGGGGATGAGGGCTGACGTTGGCAGGGTACCGCTAACAGGATTCCGTATGTCGGGCGGCGGTTCAGAGCAGGTCGACCCGGCACCAGGAAGCGCGCGGGAGCTGGTTCTCAAGTTGCCCACCCTCGCGCAGCAGGCCACAGGCCAGGGGGAGGACATCATATCGCAACATCACGAATCCCGGGCGACAGTCGGCAATCTGATCGGTGGCCAGGACCAGTGATTCCCCGGCAAGGTAGCGTTGAGTCTGGTCGCGATCGAGGTTGAGTATCTCCCGCTGCACATACTGACCGAATAGCTGGAAGAGGGCGCTGGATGGTTTAACGGTGCGTTGCAGGCGGGCGATCAGGCAGCCGACGGAGTCGGGCTTGGGGCGATCAGGGAGTTCGCAGGGACCAAGGTGGATGCGACCGCGAGAGGATTGATAGAACTCGTAGTCTTGCCACAGCGATTCTCTCATGCCAAAGCGTTGCATGAGATAACCGACCACGCGGGACCTGATGTCATCGGGGCATATCATCATGACTTGCGAATCCTCGCCATGAAGAAACCATCAATATTGTGCAGGTGGGGCCAGGCGCGGGCGCATGCAGCGACGCGGTCATCAAAGCGGTGGTTCTCGAATGCCGTGACGCCGGGACTGAGGGTGATGCCATCGACCTGGATCGGTTCGATCGTGACGTGCTCTCGCTCACGCAGAAGCGTATCGACCACGGCTTCATTTTCCTCGGGAGCGAGTGAGCAGGTGGAATAGAGCAGCACGCCGCCCGGGCTGAGCAGATCGTAGGCGCGAAGGATGAGTTGTGTCTGGAGGGAGCGGTGACCTTCGAGCAGCGATTCGTTCCACCGAAGCAGCAGGTGCGGGTTCTTGCGCAGGGTGCCCTCGGCGCTGCAGGGAGCATCAAGCAGGATGACCGGGTAGTGCTGGCCGGAGGGCCAGTGGCGCAGGTCGTGGTTGGTGATCGCGGCGTTGAGCACACCCTGGCGTTCGAGATTGAACTTGAGGGCGCGGATACGCCCGAACTGTTTGTCATTGGCTACGAGGAGGCCTCGGTTGGCCATCAGGGAGGCTATCTGGGTGCTCTTGGAGCCGGGAGCGGCGCAGGCATCAAGGACCCGCTCGGCGTTCCCCAGTTCATTGCTGAGGGTTAGCGGGGGCAGCATGGAGGCGAGTTCCTGCATGTGTATGTGGCCGAGCACTTGCGGTAGCATGAGCGGTTCGCTTCGGGGGGAGTCAGGCGGGTAGTCGGCTATGACGAACGCATCTGCGTACCATGGAACTGGCTCCAGGCGGCAGCCGTAGTTCTCCATTCGCGCTTGGGCGGAGTCCGGATCCGTCTTAAGGCGGTTGACGCGGAAGCTCTTTCGCGGGGGGGAAAGGAGAGCCCGGGAAAGTGCTTGTGGCTCGGACACAAGGGCGTGATAGCGCTCAGTCATCCGCTGGGGGAAGGTCGGTAAACGGTTGTTGTCTGGTCGGTTTCTGTCCATAGTTGATATCCGATGCTATCCGAATATGTGCCAAAGGAGGCAAGGGGCAAGGGAATTCGGTGGGCCCGCGAGCATGGTTAAATTCGTGTGAGAGGGGAAAAAAGAATTGACATGATGAATTTATCCATCTTTTTTGCGTGTAGCGTGAAACTACGGTCGGGAATGCCCGTACACCGTTTAATATACATGAAACGATAACCCGGAACATACCACGCTGGAGGATGACTCCAAATGACCAAGTCGATGAATGCATATCGTGGTGAGCAGGCAGGGCTGCTTTGCAGCTGTCCGCGTGGAGGGTTATCGATCACGTGAATTAATTCACAAATGTGACTATGATTCCCCGCCGCGCCACGAGAGTTCGGCGGGGATTTTTTCTGCCCACCGAACTGTCCAAAGGACTGTGTAACAGTAACTTGACTTTGACAGGAAAAGAACCATGACGGCAGAGTTTTACGAAAACGAAGAGATGACCGAGCAGGAAAGAGATATGACCTTTGGTCAGGCTTTTCGAGCTCTGGTTCCTTACATAAAGACCCATCGCAAGCGCCTGTTCATCTGTCTGCTGCTTCTGTTTGGCACAACAGCGATGTCGCTGGCGTGGCCGTGGCTGGTGCAGCAGGCAATCGACGGTCCCCTGACCGAGCAGCTATCCCGGGATGTTGCCGAGCGGACATTCATGCCGCTGGTGGCGTTTGGTGTGGCGATTCTGCTGATACAGGCGAGCAATCTGGTTTTTCAGTATTTCCAGCGAATCAAGCTGGAGACGGTTGGCCAGGATATCATGCTGGATCTTCGCCAGAACCTGTTTCGGCACATTTTGCAGCAGGACATTTCGTTCTTTGACAATCATCCGGTCGGTCGATTGATGGCTCGGGTGGAGTCGGATACGGAGTCGCTGCGGCAGTTGTTCACCAACACGGTGGTGCTGGTGGTTGGCGACCTGGTGCTGATTCTGGGTATCTGGGGCGTGATGATCTACAGCGAATGGCGTCTCGGACTGCTGGTGTTCGGGCTGTTCCCGATAGTGGTCGGTCTGGTGTACATCTTTCACAAGATCACCACGCACCGCTTCCTGGAGGTGCGCAAGCGGATGGCCGAGGTTACCGCGACCCTGACGGAGTTCCTGCACGGGATGTCGATTGTGCAGATCTTCCACCGCGGCGACTATGCCCGCAGCCGGGTCTATCGCGCCTGCGAACGGAAGTTCAGCGAGGACTCCTATGTCAATATCGCGGTGTGTGTCTTCTTCAACACGCTGTTCTTCATCGAATACGTGAAGATCGGCATGGTGCTTTTCCTGGGTGTGATGTGGGGAATAACCCCCGGCACGATCGTGCTGTTCATCCTGCTGATCTGGCGGGAGTTTGACCCGATCGCCCGGACGGCGGACCAGCTGGGTTCGTTCCAGAAGGGTATTGCTGGTGCGCGTCGGATCTTCTCGCTCTTGCGCGTGCAGCCACGTCTGAACCCGCCGGAGAACCCGGCGCAGTGGGATGGCCTTAAGGAAGGCATCAGGTTCGAACATGTTTGGTTCTCGTATACCGATGATGAAGACTGGGTGCTTCGGGATGTCAGTTTCGAGATCCCGGTTGGCAGTCGGGTAGCCCTGGCCGGTGTGACCGGCGGCGGTAAGTCAACGATCATCTCGTTGCTGCTGAGGATGTATGATCCGCAGCGCGGACGGATTCTGGTCGATGGAATCGATATTCGTGAGCTGGACCTGGAGAAGCTCCGGCGGAGTTTCGCCCTGGTGCTGCAGGATATCATCCTCTTCCCGGGGAGTGTCGAGGCGAATATCGGGCTTGATGTCGAAGGGCTGTCGCGCGAGCAGATCGTGGCGGCGTCGCGAACGGTGGCTGCTGACAGGTTCATTTCGCGCTTGCCGAACAAGTACGATACCGAGGTGAGTGAGAAGGGTTCCAATTTCAGTCGTGGTGAGCGCCAGTTGCTCTCGTTCGCGCGAGCGTTGGTGGTCAATCCTGACCTGTTGATCCTGGACGAGGCCACCAGTTCGGTTGATCCGGAGACGGAACGGACGATCCAAGCGTCGCTGAAGCGGCTGATGAAGGGTCGGACGTCGCTGATTATTGCGCACCGGCTGTCGACGATTCTCGATGTTGACCAGATACTTGTGATTCGTCGAGGGGAGATTGTGGAACGTGGGAGGCACACGGAGTTGCTGTTGCAGGATGGTTATTACTCCAAGCTGTTCCACCTGCAATTCAAACATGCCAATGGAGAAATGAGTCGTGTTAAATAAATTGAAATGGCTGTGGCGGTTCTACCGCCACTACCCGAAGGTAATTGCGATCCTGCTGATCATGACCCCGCTGCAGG
>WJKG01000162.1 GCA_014729205.1 candidate division GN15 bacterium
CCCTTCAGGTTCTTCTGCAGGTCGACCTTTTCGATCATATCACCGGAAAAGTCGGCCACGTCCTCACCGAATGTCAGCGCATCCGTGCTCAACCCGAACAGGTCAAACAGCGTGTAGTTGATCGCGAAGCGCATTGTCATCGGACCGATCGTCTCCGGCACATCGGGCGAAGTGAAGTACCCCTTTTCGTGGTACTCTTTGTAAGCCTCCTTGCGATCGAGCTCACAAGCTTCGCGGTACGTCTTCCACGTTTCCTTGGCCTCCTCGAAATCGTACGAGTAGACCTTGGAGAGAATCAGCTCGCGCGTCTTCGGCGTATAACCCTCGACCGCCTTGCGTGAGTTCTTGGAAACGTCCTCATCAATCTCGTCCCACATCTCGCCGACCTGCTTGCCGGTGAGAATCCCATCATCCATCATGGTAATGGCGGACTTCAGGATGCAGTCATTGTTCGTGTGCCAGTCGACCTCTTCCGGATCCATGTAGAACGACTGGTCATCACTTCCCGAGTGCGACCCTTCACGAGTGACCCCGATATCAATCAGCACCGGCCCCTTGCCGCTGCGAGCATACTCAACAGCCTCCGGCACCTTGACCAGGCTGTCCTTGATATCGGTACCATCGATATGCATGATCTTCAGCCCGAACCGCTGGAAACCCTCAAACGGTGTCGTCGGATCACCCTCGGGGAACTGCTCGTCGACCGAGACCGAAATCGCCCAGCCGCAGTTGTAGATCGCATAGATGCTCTTGGTCTTGTCGAACACGGAGTAAAATACCGCGCGGCTGAACTCAGGCGACGAGGTCGACCCCTCGCCAATCGCACACACCGTCAGGGCATCCTTCTGATACGCCCCACCGGGGAAAAACGACTGCTTCGACACTTCCACCGGGTGGTTGATAGCACATCCCAATCCAGAGGCTTCCAGCGCGTGCGAACCGGTTGGTGACGCCTGAGGAAGGATGTTCAGGTTGGGGTACGACGGGTGCGCGGGAATCTGCTGGCCACCGCACTGACCGCGCGCATCACCAATCGCCTCCAGCATCTTCTCCCATACCGAGGCTCCCCGGTGCATGTCGAAGGCCTTGTTGCGGTAGTAGCCTACCCAGGGATCATCGTGATGCAGTTCATCGGCCCAACAGACATCAATCAGTTCTTTACCACCGCAACCAATGAAAAACCGGTTGTACCCCTTGCGAAGAAGCAGCTTCTCCTCGCGCTCGATACGGCGAGCGAGCAGCATCGAGTACATCATCTTGCTCAACTGCTCCGGCGTCTTGCCGGCGTACTCATCCAGTGGCTGGCCCTTCTTGGCCTTCGTAACCTTCTTCTTCGGCTTGTAATTGCGCAGCTTGTCAACGAGCGCCAGGACTTCCAAGAGACGACCTCCTTGCACATCGTGCGGGGCCATAATGGCCTCACACCACCATGTATATTTGCAACTATAACCGCTTCAGCCGGAAAATGCTCCGACCAAAATACCATTTTTCATACAAAAGGCAACGGCAATTTGGATCAACTGGTTCCACGAACAGATCGCTTTCGGACTTGTCAAACCTCCCACCAAGCCATAGCTTGCGCAAAAACAGATAAGACACTCATCAATGGAGTGAACAATGCCAAAATCGACCCGACAAGTCCGCAATAAGAAACGCACCATAACTGCCCAAGACCTCTACCAGTTACGTATAGCCACCTCGATCAGCCTTTCCCCCGATGAAAACCTCATAGCCGCCACCGTCGAACGTATGGACGAAGAGGACAAGAAGTACTACACCAATATCCACATCTGGGACATCGCCCACGGCACCGAACGACAGTTCACCTTCGGCAAGCACAACGATGGCCGCGCCATCTTCTCTCCCGATGGGACCCAGATCGCGTTCGTCTCATCGCGTGACAAGAAGACCGGCGTCTACGTTATGCCGACCGAGGGCGGCGCCGAACGCCAGGTTCTCGAAATCGAGGGCAGTGTCAGCAATCTGCAGTGGACTCCGGACATGAAATCGCTGGTCTTCTGCCTGCGTTACCGGGACTCCCATTTCGAAAAGGATGAGAAGAAGAAGAAAGAGCAGCCCGTCTACCGCCACATCACCCGCTTCTTGTGGCGGATGGATGCCGCTGGGTTCCTGCCCAAGGACACCTTCCAGGTTTACCGCCTGGAAATCGAGGATGGCTCCCTCGAACAGATCACCAGGAGCAAGCGAGACTGCAGCCAGGTAACCCTCTCCCCCGATGGCAAGACCGTCGCTTATATCTCCAACCGCGCCAAGGACCCGGACTTGCACGACGGCCTCGATGAGATCTTCATCAAGCCCCTCCACGGCGGCAAAGAGAAAAGCCTGCCCGCTCCCGAAGGCCCCAAAATGGCCCCGGTCTTCTCCCCCGACGGCCGCAATGTCGCCTACCTCGGCCACGACAACCCCGGCGATGCGTGGGGTGTCACGCCCATTCATATCTGGAAAGTCAATGTCTCCGGGAAGTCCAGGGCAAAGAACCTCACCGCCGATTTTGACCGTCAGTGCTACGATGAGTCCATCACCGACACCGGCGAACAAACTTCCTACCAGCCCATCATGTGGTCAGCCGACAGCAAACGCGTCTACTTCCTCTCCAGCGATACCGGCGTAACCAATATGTTCTACGCTCCGGCCAAAGGCGGCAAGCCAACTCGCATCTTCCGTGGTGATTGCCATATCAGGGGATTCTCGGTCAACGGTAAGACCCGCACCGCCGGCCTGATCTACGCCGATCTTTCCAACCCCTCCGAAATCAAGACCTGCCCCACCACCTACCAGGGTGAAAAGAAGGCGAAGACTCACTCCAAACTCAACGAGTTCCTCTCCACTGAAGTGAAACTGGGCCGCACGCGCGAGGTGCGCTTCCAGTCATTCGACGAGACCGAGGTCCAGGGCTGGGTTGTCCAACCGCCCGACTTCAAATCGACCAAGAAGTACCCGGCCATCCTCGAGGTCCATGGCGGCCCCCGGGTTCAGTACGCCTTCAGTTTCATGCATGAGATGCAATGGCTGGCCGCCCAGGGCTATGTTGTCTTTTATACCAACCCCCGCGGTGGAGCCGGACGTGGCCGCACCTGGTCCGAGGCCATCATCGCCTCCTGGGGCGG
>WJKG01000163.1 GCA_014729205.1 candidate division GN15 bacterium
ACCAAAGCGTACGCTGGTTGGCAGCTTCTCGGAGACATTGTCAAAGACCATGTCCGAACCGAGGTTGTTGACGGTGACTGCCAGCGAGGCCCATTCCAGATCCACCTTGACTCCGGCATCGCCGGCAAAGGTCGATGCTGAGATATCATCGAGTTGCTGATTGATGAACTTACCGGTGACACCAACGGCGATATTGTCCGAGAGACGCATGCCCAGGGACACGGCACCCGACCAGTCATAGGCGTCTACTTCTCCCTGTTCATAGCCATTGGCGTCATAGCGCGTGATCTGGCCGTAGTTCAGGAAGGTAATCGAGGCCGCCATGACTGCGTGTTTCGACAGACGAAAACCGACGGATCCGTGCTCAACGCTGACATCCTGGTACCAGGCGAAGTGACTCAGGGAGACCTCGCCGGTTTGGATTGAGGTCAGCCCGGCCGGATTCCAATAGGAAGCCAGAGCCCCGTCGGCGATGGCCGAGTAAGCTCCGCCCATTCCTGCTGGTCGAGCCCCTACTCCGATGTTGAGAAAGTCGGCGGCTGTTTGCCCTCCCACAGGTGCCGCCACCGATACGCGGCCTACCAGAGCCGCGATAATGATCAGGACTATCCATCCCAGGACAATCCTGTTTACGTTTTTCTTTGCCATCCCTTTACCTCTTTCTATGCATCCTAACTGACTGTCTATTAAGGCAATCAGGATGCCGAGAAAGAGTCACCTCCTCGTGAATCCATTCACCATTCGACCGGCAGTATAGCTGTCGGCCTAACTCATTGCATGGCAACATATTGTAACCATCCCCCGGGCCTCACCGGCTTGCACCTCAGACAACCTGCAGCTCGCATTCAAGGGGCGATTTCAGCCGAACTGTTCCGCTTGTGAACAGGCCCTCTCGACCGAGGCGCCTTGATTGGAGCTAATGTCTGACGGTTCAGGTGATTATCCCTCCTTGTCCGGGTTTAGAGCACTTCTGCTCTGATTGTCGGAAACCTGAGCACGGTCTTTAGTGAAGTATTGGGATTGCTCCACACATTTGGCGATGAGCATACCTACTGGGGTGTTAGGTGTCAACTAAAAACCGGAAAAGATTTCCTGCCCGTAATTCATTGTCCGACAATTGGTTGCCGGAAGCCGACAGGCGCGCTTGTTCCTCTTTTCACAAGGGGACGACAAAGGGGATGGAAATGATTAAGATTATCTCAGGTTTTCGCGATCAACTCCGTCCGGTGGTCGCTCAGCGGAGCTGAGTGGGGACCTGATTGGACTCAGTTCAGGCGGGAGAGCATCTGTTGGAACTTGTCACGACCTCTGGTGAGGGTGTCTGGGAGTGGTTTCATCCCGTCGATCTGCTTTTTCACGTTTGCGATTCGCTCCTGTGTTTGGGGATGGCTGGCGAACAGATCCTCAAAGACATTTCTCTCTCCCCCGCCGCCGGCCTCGGCGAGTGACTGGAACATGTTAACGGTCGCATCCGGATGGTACCCGGCGCGTTTCATGTAAATGACGCCGTATTCGTCGGCCTCTCGTTCAGCATCGCGAGAGTAGCCAGCCATGGCGAGATTCATACCGATGCCAATGGCAGCATTGAGGGCTTCTCCGGCGCCCTCGTCGCCGAAGACCAGTTGGTAGGCCAGTTGTGCTCCCATGGCGGCCTGGATACGTTGAATGCTATGTCTTGCCACGATATGTGAGATTTCATGGGCCATCACGGCGGCGAACTCAGCCTCAGTGTCCATGATCTTGAGCAAGCCGGTATAGAAGTAGATGTACCCTCCCGGAGCGGCGAAGGCATTTATCTGATCTGACTCGATGACAGCGAAATGGTATTCGATCCCCTGGCGGTCGGAGACCTCGACTATGCGTTGTCCTATCTCGGTGACGTAGTTCTGCCAGACCGAGTCCTGCAGGATGGTTTCCTGCTGGCGGATCTGTTCGGCCATACCCTGGCCGATGGCGACTTCGTAGCTGGTGGGGATTACGATGAGAGATTTTTTGCCGCCCGGTCCGGTGGTGGCACACCCCAGCACGATAGTTACCAGTGCTATGGTCATCAGATTCCGCAGCGTACGCATATTGGGTCCCCTTCTTCGTGTGTGGATGCTCGGTCACCCGAGCGCTTACAGATCCGTCTTTTCAGCCAGGTCGCCGATGATGGGCAGCTTGTTGTTTCGACCTTGCAGCCCGAAGTAGATACCGGCGATACTGAAGGCAACAGCGACGAGCAGGACAGCCCGGAATACGAAGTCCGACACCTGATCTATCAGCAGCAGCACCGCTACGATTTCGATCAGAAACAGAATGACTCCCTGGCGAGCATGGAACTGCGCGTGCCGGTCCTGTTTCATATTGAGCAAGGGGATGAAGCACAGAAACGGGATGTATGACATGACGGCGATCATACGGGCATCATCGCGAGAACGGGGGGCACCTTCAGATGGCTCAGCGTCGCCCAGTCCCGTTTGGGGTGGCTCGTGAGTTTCACCCCGACGGCCGCCCGTGCGATTGGATGCGCTTTGATGCTCATCGTGCTCGTCGGCAAAGAACTTATCTGTCATCTTATCCTCCATGACGCCCAACTGCTGCCCATTGCGGGGTCCGTCAAAACTACATTGGCCAGAATAACTCGCTATCCGGTTTGGGGACAGTGAGTTGGATCCACTCATTGTCCGGCCAGGTTTCCAGGGGCTGACCATCGGCCAGCGCACTCACCGTGAAGCCAAGTTCTCCGTGTCCTTCTTCCCAGAGGTCAGCGCGCAGGACGGCAAGCTCCAGCACGCTGTCGAACTCGGCTCGGGCTTTCATCTCTCCGACGATATTGAGGCTGTCCCCGGTCAACTCAACCGTGACATCTCTATGCTCGGGGACGTAGAAGTCGACGCGAAAACCCGTTCCTTTGTGAAATCTTACGGTAGCGGCGTTGGTGAAGTCAAGCCTTATATACAGCCATTCGTGATCGTAACCGAAGTTGATCGAGGCCAGCATGCGGTCCCCCCGGTGCATGGCACCACCGGCAACTTCGCAGTTGTACACGCCAGCCCCTGCCCATTCATAGAAGTGTGTCACCCGGCCATCGAGTTGGGGTGTCACCAGCGTCTCCGGCAGTTCGGCAAGCGGCACCTCGGTACCATGGTGCACCGGGTTGAGCAGGGCGACGGGGATTTCCAGGCCGAGCAGTTCGTAGACAGCTACCAGGTGCCGACGATAGGTGCGGTCGAACTGGGCATTGTGGGCGCCGCGGTGCTCGTCGCCGTACCACCAGCACCAGTCGGAGCCTTCGGCGATGTAGATCTGTCGCCATGCCTGTTGCAGGCGAGACTGATCAAAGTCGGGATTCTCACTCTGGAACTTGACCAACGCCTCACGCGCGGCCGACAACAGGTCCCAGGCGGTATTGTCTTCTGGATGCCCGATCCAGATACGGAAGTTGTGGTTAATCCACGAGCCAGCGAACAGGCGTGGCAGGTTCCGTGGGGGGACTTGTTCGGCAGCCTCGGTCATAGTGACGGTCCTGAAGGCGCTGTCTTCATCGAGTTGATCGTAGAGCAACTTGAGGAAGTCATCGCCATCGTTTTCGAAGTACTCCCAGGCATTTTCCCCATCGAGTATAACCGGCACCACGGCGTGCTCGAGGTCCGATGACAGCAATTCGCGGATGCGCCGCAGGTGTCCTACAAAGTCGGCGACGGCCTTGTCGGCATCCCACTCGGAGTAAACAAACCCAATCCGGTCCGAAAGAGCACGGTCACGGAAGAAGATTCGTAGTGCATTTCTGTAATTGTAAACAGTGTGCAGAAGATGCCCGCGTTCGGGTCGGCCGGCCTTGGCCATGGACTGATACAGGATGTCTTCATCG
>WJKG01000164.1 GCA_014729205.1 candidate division GN15 bacterium
CTCCGGGGCCCGCGGAAACAAGCAGCAGGTGCGCCAGCTTTGCGGAACCCGCGGCCTGATGGCCAAGCCCTCGGGCGAAATCATCGAGCGGCCCATCCTCTCTTCCTTCCGGGAGGGCCTCAGCGTGCTGGAGTACTTCATCTCCACCCACGGTGCCCGCAAAGGTCTGGCCGATACCGCCCTGAAGACTGCCGACGCCGGATACCTGACTCGCCGCCTGGTCGATGTTGCCCAGGATGTCATCATCCGCGAAAGAGACTGCGGGACGATCATGGGACTCGAGACCCGCGCCCTTAAAGAGGGCGAGGAAGTGATCGAATCACTCTCCGACCGTATCCTCGGACGTGTTGCGCTCGATGATATCTATGATCCCATCAGCGATGAACTCGTCGTCGAAATGGGACAGGAAATCAGAGAATCTCAGGCCGAGACCATTGAGGAATCCGGTATCGAAACCGTCCGTATCCGCTCGGTACTCACCTGTGAATCCAAATACGGCGTGTGCGCCAAGTGTTACGGTCGTAACCTGGCCACCATGGAGATGGTCAACGTGGGTGAGGCCGTCGGCGTTATCGCTGCTCAGTCGATCGGTGAACCCGGAACGCAGCTCACGCTGCGTACCTTCCATATCGGTGGTACCGCCGAGCGTATCTTTGAACAATCCCAGGTCGAGGCCAAGCAAGAGGGTACCATCAAACTGGAGAACATCAAGGGTGTCGAACGTGACGATGGCACCCTGATCGTTACCAGCCGTGAGGGTATCGGCGAAGCCCACATCCTCGACAGCAACGAGCGAGTGAGAGCGCGCCTGAAAGTCCCATACGGCTCCCACCTCCTGGTCAACGACGGACAGAAGGTCAAGAAAACCGATATCGTCTACGAGTGGGATCCCTACACCGGTACCATCGTAGCCGAAAAGACCGGTCGTGTCGTCTTTAAGGACATCATCCGCGATGTATCCGTCCGTGAAGCCACCGACGCTACCACCGGTAAGATCCAGCTCATCATTACGGACACCAAGGACAAGACCCTCTTCCCGACTATTCTGGTCGAGAGCAGCGACGGGAAGACCCTGGCTACTTACCGGATACCCACCGAAGCCCAGCTTCAGGTGCAGGAAGGTCAGGAAATCACGGCCGGTGACACCCTGGCCAAGATGCCGCGTGTCATCGCCAAATCGCGCGACATCACCGGCGGTCTGCCGCGTGTGGCCGAGCTGTTCGAAGCCCGCCGTCCGCACGATCCCGCGGTCGTTTCCGAGATCGAGGGTATCGTTGAATTCGGCAAGATCGTCCGCGGTCAGCAGCAGGTCATCGTCAAGGGAGAACAGGACGAGGAACGCGAGTACCTTGTCCCGTACGGCAAGCACATGATGGTCCACGCCGGCGACAAAGTACAGGCCGGTGACCGCCTGTGTGACGGTGCCATTGATCCACACGACATTCTGAACATCCTCGGCGTGTTCGAGGCCCAGGCCTACCTCGTGAACGAGATTCAGGAGGTCTATCGCCTGCAGGGTGTGAAGATAAATGATAAACATATTGAGGTGATCGTCCGACAAATGATGCAGAAAGTGCAGATTGAGTCAGTTGGCGACACCAACTTCCTCGAAGGCGAGCGTGTGGACAAAATCAAGTTCGCCGAGGAAAATGCGCGCGTTGTAGCTGAGGGTGGGGAACCTGCAACTTCGAAACCGCTGCTGCTCGGAATTACCCGGGCGTCGCTCACCACCGAAAGCTTCATCTCCGCGGCCTCCTTCCAGGAGACCACCAAGGTGCTTACCGAGGCTGCCGTCTCGGGTAAGATCGACTACCTGCTGGGCCTGAAGGAGAACGTGATTATCGGGCATCTCATACCGGCCGGAACCGGTATCGAGCAATATAAGACGATGGAGGTTCTCGAAGAAGAAGAGCCGGAAGAAGAGTCCGAATCGGTGGGCGAAACCGCCACCGCTGCAGGCGATATTTTTGACAAAAACCCTTGACAGAAATAGGCCCGCCGTGTACTATGTGAATCTGTCTGCTAGATGGTAAACTATTGATGAGGTGTTAATTGCCGACGATAAATCAACTGGTTCGTAAGGGCAGAAAGACTATTCTGGAGAAGAAGAAAACTCCTGCCCTCAACAGCTGCCCGCAGAAACGGGGAGTGTGTACTCGTGTTTACACGTCAACGCCAAAGAAACCGAATTCCGCGTTGCGCAAAGTAGCCCGTGTACGCCTGACTAACCAGATTGAGGTAACCGCGTACATCCCCGGTGAGGGACACAATCTCCAGGAACACTCCATTGTGTATATCCGCGGAGGCCGTGTCAAAGACCTGCCGGGCGTCCGCTACCATATTATCCGCGGCAAGATGGATGCCTCAGGAGTGGCTGATCGCAAACGCAGCCGCTCGAAGTACGGAACCAAGAGACCTAAATAACGAACGAGTTGAGTATATGTCCCGACGCGTAAAACCGCCCAAACGGGGAATTCTCCCGGACTACAAGTATAGTGATCGCCTGGTCACCCAGTTTGTTAGTGCTCTCATGAAAGGCGGCAAACGCTCGACTGCCGAGCAAATCATCTATTCCGCCCTGAATACGCTGGAAAAAAAGTCCGGCCAGCCTGCCCTTGAGGCATTCCATTCGGCGGTTAGCAACGTGAAGCCGGTACTCGAAGTGAAGTCACGGCGAGTCGGCGGCGCAACGTATCAGGTCCCGGTCGAGGTACGCTCCGATCGACGGACAGCTCTCGCCATCCGGTGGCTGATAGGTTACTCTCGCGCTCGCGGTGGTAAGTCAATGGCCGAGAAGCTCTCAGCAGAATTGCTGGCTGCTTCCAACAACGAAGGAGGTGCGATCAAGAAGAAAGAGGATACGCACAAAATGGCTGAAGCAAACAAGGCTTTTGCCCATTTCCGGTGGTAGGGTTTTCCCAGGCCCCCATAGTGATAACCTCTTATCTGGGGTGACGTATACGTGAGAATTGACAACAAACACAAGCTTGGATTGGTGCGGATGTAGAACTAACTGGACATATATGGTGGTTTATACCCTGCTGATTTGAGCTTCCACACCCGTCACCTCGACTACCAAATTGATTGCACCGCAATAACTTAAGCTCTCTTCGTCAGGGCTTTTTTGTGTCTGGTCTTATGAAACTGGATAAGATTCGAAATATCGGCATTATGGCGCATATCGACGCCGGCAAGACCACCACCACCGAACGTATCTTGTTCTACACGGGCAAGACGCACCGGATGGGCGAGGTCCACGACGGCTCGGCAATCATGGATTGGATGGAGCAGGAGAAAGAACGCGGTATTACTATTACGTCCGCAGCAACAACCTGCTTCTGGGGCAATCATACCATTAATATCATTGATACCCCCGGCCATGTCGATTTCACGGTCGAGGTCGAGCGCTCTTTGCGCGTACTTGATGGCGCCGTGGCGCTGTTCTGCGCCGTTGGCGGAGTCGAGCCCCAGTCCGAAACAGTCTGGCGCCAGGCCGACAAATACCGCGTACCGCGAATTGCCTACATTAATAAGATGGACCGGACCGGCGCCTCGTTCTCCAATACGCTCAAAATGATGAACGAGCGCTTCGCCACCCAATGCATCCCCGTCAATATCCCCGCCGGCGAAGGCCCCATGTTCAGCGGCATCATTGATCTGGTGACCATGAAGTTCCGCGTCTACCACGAGGAATCACAGGGCGCTACCTTCGAAGATCTGGATGTGCCGGATGACATGCTGACCACGGCCCAGGAATATCGGGAGAAACTGCTTGAGGCAGTGGCCGATTACGATGATCGCCTTCTCGAGCAGTTCCTTCACGATCAGGAACTGGACCCCACCGAGGTTATGGCTGCGGTCCGACGAGCTACTAACGATCTGAAAATGGTGCCCGTGCTGTGCGGCTCCTCATTCAAGAATAAGGGCGTGCAGAAACTGCTCGATGCTATTGTCGATTTCCTGCCCTCGCCGGAAGACCGACCGCCCGTCGTCGGCCACGATCCCCAGAAGCCCGATAAGCTGCTCGAACGACATCCCCGGCTCGACGAGCCCGCAGCCGCTCTGGCCTTCAAGATCGTCTCCGATCCCCATGTTGGCAAGCTGGCTTACGCACGAGTATACTCCGGGAGATTCGCCGCCGGCAGCTATCTGCTGAACTCGGTGACCGGCAAGAAAGAGCGCGTCGCCCGACTCCTCAGAATGCACTCCAACAAACGTGAGGACATCAAGGA
>WJKG01000165.1 GCA_014729205.1 candidate division GN15 bacterium
GGCGCAGCAACAGAAACAGACTTTGGACAAGATCGATCAGGATCGAGTTGAGACGATGGCTCGTCAGCGCAGCGAGATGTCAGGGAAGATGTCGGTCGCGGAGCTGTTGATCTACTCGCGTTACCTGCTCAAGCTCAAGAAGGATACCATGACCGGTGGAGAGATGCTCAAGGTGCTCGAGAAGAATGTCGAGAACAAGCGTCGCGCCCTGGTCGAGGCGACGAAGCAGAAGAAGATCTACGAGAAGCTCAAAGAACGGCAGCAGAAGAAGCACGAGGACAAGATCAAGGCTCAGGAGGAGAAAGAGACCGACGAGATGGCAATCATGACCTACACGCGAAAGCAGCAAGACAAGCGTAAGAATTCGTAACTCCTCCTTATATGTGACATAGATACCATCTCTTGGGTTATCTGCTGTAACCAGAAGGCCCCCGCCGGCACGGCGGGGGCTTTACTGTTTTTGCATGAGGATCTTACGCGAGGTCGAGCTTACGGGCAGGCTCCGGGGGCGGCTCCGCCGGCAAACAGGTAATTGACCAGGAAGGTGAGGTCGGCGACATTCAGGGTGCCATCGGCGTTGACATCGGCCTCCTCGTAACAAATTGGAGCCGGTCCGCCGGCAAAAAGATAGTTCACGAAGTATGTGAGATCGGACACATTCACCGATTCATCTACATCGCCGTTGACGTTGCCGCGCATGTTAATACAACACCCGCTCCCATCGATGGAGACATAGCCTGTTTCATATTGAGGGTAGAAGTAGTCGGAGCCCTCGGTGGTGAAAGTGGTGTTGTACTCAACGTCGTTCTGGTTGATGGTGACGGTGTCGATGGTGACAAACTGGTCGCCGATTCCCGGGCTGAAGCTCAAATAGAGTGTGCCCAGGAGTCCGTTTCCGGGTGGAAGCACGGGTTCGCTGAGAACGATCATATAGACGCTGATCCAGTTGTCGACAATTGTAGCTCCTTTTACGGAGTAGCTCTCCAGACGTGATCCGATGAATGAAATGGAGTCGATTACCAGTCCCGAAAGGTCATGGGTAAGTGTCAGGCCGATACCGGCAAGATTCTGGTCATTAGTGAAGTTGACGGACACCTGGACCTGTCCAGCCGAGGCTACGGTACCTACGGAGTCTACATAGACAGTGTCCGGTACGCCCGGGTCCGATATGAGGCTCTGGGCGCGAGAGTTGAAGGCGGCCAGAAGCAGGATGGCCGCCAGGGCCGCAAGCAGCTTAAGGTTTATCCTCATGTTCAAATTCCTCACAGGTTGACTTATCTCTGACACGGTTCAATGCAAATACCGTGCTGAAAATCCGCGAAAGGACTGTTTGTCGAAAGAGTGGGGAAGACAGCGCCGCAACGCTGGTAAGTACAATGTAATTCGAGCTTTATACTCGCCACCAATATATGCCGTTTCACCTGATCAAGCAAATGGTTTGCAGTTAGCGGCTGTTGGGGATGCAATGGCCTGCAGTCAGTTCGACGACAGAGTACGTCAGTTGGCTCTATTTGCCTGTCATACGTCCCTTTTCGCCGATTTTGACTCTACCATCTGGATTTGCTGCCGATATGAGAATCATGGTCAGCAAGGATGTGCTCAAGCCGTCGGCCCGATGTGCCTATCTGAAGGCCTGTTATCTGGCAGAGGAACTGAAGTGTTTCGGGTATAAGACCGACTGCCCGCTTTATCAGAAGTCCAATGGTGAGTACTATCATCCGGCGCGTTTCGATGAAGCCATGAACAAGCTGATCGACAAGACCCGAGCCAAACACGAGACACTCGACGACGAGTAGGCGCTGGCATTCGAGCGAAATATATTCCTGCTTCGCCCTGTAATTCCTTCCCAAACAGCCTCTCACATACACCGCCTCAGTTGTTAGTCGGCCACTCATAACACAGTGTCAGATAATGTGTTGCGCTACATATCGCATAGCTTGGCACGGCCTCTGCTTAAGGTGTCAGTGGAGGAAAACGTGATAAAAGGACTTTTTACATCCGGTTCGGGGATGATTCCCCAGCTCAAGAAGCAGGAAGCGACGGCCAACAACCTGGCCAATTCGAAGACGACCGGTTACAAGAAGGACTCGCTGTTCGTCAAGGAGCTTTCCAAGGCCAAGCAGAAGGTCACCGACAAGATTACCGAGTGGCAGCAGCCGATGCTGGACGATATCTACACCGATTACACTTACGGTAATTTCGAGAAGACCGGCAACCCGCTCGATCTGGCGATTGACGGGGACGGATTTTTCACGCTGCAGCTCGAAGACGGTACCCGGGTGCTGAGTCGGGCGGGCTCTTTTGCAGTCAATGAGGCCGGGCAGATTGAGTTCCCCGGGGGAGCGCTGTTGGTCGGCGAGGGTGGTCCGATTCAGGTTGGTGATGGCAAGGTCGAGGTTGGCAACGACGGGCAGATCTACTCCGACGGGGAGTTGGTCGGCCGCATTACACCCGTGACGGTGAATGATCTGACCAAGCTGGAGAAGCTGGGTAGTTCGATGTTTGTCGTCGAGGAAGGCACCGAGTTACTGCCTGTGCCGGGCAGTCCTATCCAGCAGGGATACCTTGAGACCTCGAATGTCGATGTCGTTCGCGAGATGGTGGAGATGATCATCTCATACCGGACGTTCGAGGCGAACGCGCGGTCGCTTCAGGCCCAGGATAAGTCGCTCGAGCATCTGTTCAACCGGGTGGCAGGACAGTAGACAAGACGGCTAACACATAGGAGGTAGCCATGATAAAGGCAATGCGTACGGCAGCATCGGGCATGACCGCCCAGCAGATGAATGTCGACAACATCGCCAATAACCTGTCCAACGTGAACACGACAGGCTTTAAGAAGAGCAAGGTAGAGTTCCAGGACGTGCTCTATCAGAACTACCGCCGGCCGGGAACCTCGGTTGCCCTGGGCTCACAGGTACCCTCGGGGCTGTCGATTGGATACGGAACGCGGGTGGTTGCCACCTCGCGCGAGCAGTCGCAGGGTGATCTGCAGGCGACCAACAACCCGCTGGATCTGTCAATCAGCGGCGACGGGTTTTTCCAGGTGCAGAACCCGGACGGAACAATCTCCTACACCCGCGATGGTGCGTTCAAGATCAATGCCGATGGCAGGGTAGTGACAGCTGACGGGTATTTTGTACTTCCCGAGATCACGATTCCCGAAGACGCTACTGCTATCGCGGTCGGTACCGATGGTGTGGTGCAGGTGACGATTGCAGGTCAGGACGAGGTGACGGAACTGTGTCAGATCGAGCTCGCACGGTTTCTGAA
>WJKG01000166.1 GCA_014729205.1 candidate division GN15 bacterium
GGAGGGCCATGATTTCTCGTTTGCCCATCAGATACGTCAATTGGTAGCCCGGTTGAAACGTGTAGCGGCGAACCTCGCGGCGCAGGAAATCCCGGGAAGCATCGGACTCCACATTGAGCACCTCGGCCATCCACTCAACGCACTCATCAACGGTGAACTGTTCGGTATGCAGCTTCACGTCGGCTACGATCCTCGCCGCGCGGAATCTAATACCGCTGAGAACGCGCAGCCACTGGGCCGGGTTTTCATCGCCGTAGAGTCCATTGTGGTACATCATTTCCTCGCTGTAGAGCGCCCAGCCCTCGATCAGCATCATGGAGCGGTGCCACTTGCGGACGGGATTGGGGTGCAGGCCGGCGATTTGCAATTGCAGATGATGACCCGGGTAGGCCTCGTGGACAACAGCTCCGCGGAACCCACGACGATGAACGTAACGATAGCGCGCGGCGAGTTGGTTGGGATCGAGGTCGTCAGGAATCGGCCGGACGTAGAAGTAGCCTTCCTGTCCTTCGTTAAACGGTCCCGGTGGCTGGTAGGCCAGTCCGGCGATGACGCTGCGCAGGAAAGCGGGAGTCTCTACCACGACGACCTCGGAAATCTCTTCGGGGATGGTCAGGATCTCGTGTTGATCGAGGAAGATGCGAACCTGCTCGGTCTCCCAGTTGTAGTAGTCCATCAGATCCTGTTTGGAGAAGCAGGAGGGCACAAACACCGAGTCGGCGCCTTCCTGGTGCTGGGTAGCGAGGTAGTCGACCTGTTGGTCATACGCCGCTCTGGCTTCGGCCAACAGCGCCTCCCCCAACTTCAGCAGTGAGTCGGCATCCATGTCAAGGTGATGACGATTGCTGAGGAGATACTCGAAGTCCTTTTCACCGATGGCGAAGTCCTTTTCGTCGCCGGGGTCGACCTGTTCGAGCCACCCTGCGAAGTCATTCATCGCTTCACGGGCCCGCGTGGTAATCCTGAGGATATTGTCCGCACGGTCGGGGAACTGCTTCATCAGCTCTCCCCCGACCTGGTGGTAGAATTGATCGGCCGTTTCCAGCATCTCCCGGGCGGCCTCCAGATACGCTGGCGGGGGATCATCGATGTTCTGTCGTGCCTGTTTCAGGAAGTCGGGGACTTCTCGCATGCGGGCGGTCATGGAGACGACGCGGGCCTCCATGGGGGCGTGTTTGGATAACAACAGGAAATAGAGCCCATCCACCAGTTCCTGTACGTACAGCAGCGGTGACGTCTCGTGCCATTCGATTCGTTTGAGGTCGTGAATAGCCATATCGACCTCAGTCTTGAGCAGATGGTAGTCCAGCATCTCGTCACCAGAGACTTCGTCGCGGTAGTCACGCAACCATCGCTCGAACTGATCGAGGTCTTTGAGCATATCCCTGACCGAGCGGGAGGAGTAGTCAGTGAAGCGATGATCATAGTGATGGATACCCATTTCGGTGGAACGTACGGGATAGAATCTCTGCAAGCGTTCGAGAATCTGGCTGGATAGTTGCGAGAATGTCTCGGGTTTGCGTGCAGACTGTGCTGAGCCGGCGGCCAGAAGCACACAGGCAAGGATCAGGACGGCCACTCGGTGGTATAGGCGCATGATTTCTCCTCTGTCTGGATCATACATCGCTGTTTTCGGGGCTACGCTCGAATCGACTCACCAACTCAATGTGCATGGTGTGCGGGAACATGTCAACCGGACTGACTTGCTCAAGTCGATAGCCGGCTGTCACCAGCTCGGCGGCATCGCGGGCGAATGTGGATGGATTGCAAGAAATATAGACGATCTTCGGGCTGTTAATCTCCAGCAAGCGCTTGAGAGCTTTGGGGTGCAGACCGGCGCGTGGTGGATCGACAACGACAACGGAAAATGGCTGTGCTGTTGCTTCTTCGGTCCGCAGGAAGTCCTTCACATCTCCCTCCCAGAAGGAGATATTGGTGACGTTATTGAGTTCGGCGTTCTCGCGTGCCATCTGGACGGCATCCGGAACCAGTTCGACACCAATCACTTCGCTGACATGCCGGGCGAGCAACAGGCCGATCGACCCGGTGCCACAGTACAGATCCATGGCGCGATCAGAGCGCTGGGGATCGAGTACATCGAAGGCCGTGCGGTAGAGTGTCTCTGTCTGCAGGGAATTTGTTTGAAAGAACGAATTGGCGCGGATACGGAAGGTGTAGTCGAAGAGCTTCTCTTCGATAAACCCGGTACCATAGAGTACGCGCTCTACCTCACCGACAGCTATGTTTGACTTCTGGGCGTTCTGGTTGTGGACAATGGTAGAGATCTCGGGGAATTTCTCTGTGAGTTCTGAGATCAGTTCCTGTTGGTACGGCAAGTCGCCCATGTTGGTGACGATATTGACCATGACCTGGCCGGTTCGCTTTGCCATACGCAGCATGACGAATCGCATGAATCCGGTATGGTTGCGGACGTCGTAGACCGGAATCTGGTGTCGATGGACGAACTCACGGACGTAAGCAACGATTTCATTGGCGACATGCGGTTGCAGGTAGCATTTCTCGAGATTGAAGACCTCGTCAAACCGACCACGTTTGTGCAATCCGACGGTGAAATCGCCGTCCTCGGTCACGTTGAAAGAGAACTCCATCTTGTTGCGGTAGTGAAAGAGCTCGACGGCACCGATGATGGTATCGATTTGCAGGTCTTTGAACTTGCCGATTCGTTGCAGGCAGTCGTTCACCTGCTTCTGCTTGAAGCGCAATTGTGAGTTATAGTCGAGGTCCTGCCAGGTGCATCCGCCACAGTAGCTTACGTGGGGACACGGGGCGGGCACGCGCAGGTCGCTCTTGTCGATGACTTCGAGCAGCACGGCATTGCTGAAGCGCGGTTTGTTGCGCACGATTTTGGCACGGACGGTTTCGCCGGGTAGTCCGCCGTTGACGAAAACGACCTTACCATCAAGTCGTGCGACGGATTTGCCGTCGAACGCAAGATCTTCAATTTTCAGATCGACAACTTTTTCTGACATAGTCTGCCTCGCACGGTGGCTGCCGGTAGTGGTAGCATTCGCACGCACTTACCAATACGCAGTGGCACCGGCAAAAGTCAATGGAATTGCTATCCCTTAATGAGACTTATCGACAAAAAGCCGAGGATAATCAGGACCACGAAGGCGATCGCGAGCCAGTTGAAGTAACGGTCGATCCATTCGCGAATGCGCTCGCCGTAGCGCTCATACAGCAAACCGACAAGTCCCGCGACCACGAAGAAGCGTAGAGAACGACTGATGGCGGAGGCGACTACGAAAGCTCCGAAGTTCATATGGAAGAAGCCAGCGGCGATGGTGAACACTTTGTACGGAATGGGTGTAAAACCGGCCACGCCGACCGCCCAGGCGCCGACATGCATCCCCCAGAGTTCCTTTTCGTTAAACCAGAAGCGAGCGACCTCCAGAAGCTCTTCGGGATCGGAGCCAGAGAGCGAGGCAGTCAATTTGAGCATGTACTGACCCAGGAGCTCGAAAGCGCCATAGCCAATGAAGTAACCCAGGATTCCCCCAATCACAGAACCGGCAGAGCACCACAGCGCGAATTTGAGCCAGCGTTTGTAGGCCCCCATACAGAGGGCGATAAGGAGCGCATCGGGTGGAATGGGAAAGAACGATGCTTCCGCCATGGAGAGGACAAACAGGGCTGCGACACCGTAGCGCGATTCTCCCCAGCCCATGACCCAGTCGTACAGACGCCGCATCCACCGCAGTGGGGCCGTCAGAGGTGACTCTTGCATTGGTGGTTTCTTCTTTCGTGAAGTGGTTGGCAGGGTGTATTCCTCAGCTTTCGGCCTGTTGGGGAACGCGCTCCAGTTTGAGGCGCAGCAACCGGTTTCCCTTGACGGTGAGAATCCTGATATTGGTATCGGCGATCTGCACGATTTCATCGCGGTCGGGTAATCGGCCGAGGTGTTCCATGAGCAGTCCGGACAGGGAATCCACGTCTTCTTCCGGCAGGTGAGTCTCCATGAGATTGTTCACATCGCCGGGCCAGACATCGCCGCTGGCATAGGCAATGTTCTCGGAGTGGCGCACCAGCGGGGCTTCCTCGGCATCGTACTCGTCGCGGATTTCGCCCACGAGTTCTTCGACAATATCTTCGATGGTAATAAGCCCTGCCGTGCCGCCGTATTCATCGAGTACCATCGCCACATGGAGACGTCGTCGCTGGAACTGACGCAACAGTTTGGAAAGCGGCAGTGAGTCGGGTACGAAGAAGGCCTCGCGAATAAGGTCCTTGAAGACGACCAGGCGCGGGTCGAGCTTTTGATAGATGAGGTCTTTGGTGTACAGGATGCCAACGATGTGATCAATGTCGCTGTCGAAGACGGGGTATCGACTGTACCCGTGGCTGGTGATCGTTTCCAGGATTTTCTCCTGGGGGCTGTTGATATCGATTGCGACTACGTCAGGTCGCGGCGTCATGGCCCGTCGGACGGTGGAGTCGGCAAAGTCGAAGGCGGATTTAATCAACAGCTCTTCGACATCGTCGAAGACGCCCTTCTGTTTGCCCTCGAAGATCATGTGGTTGATTTCTTCTTCGGAGATATCGGGGCGCGCTTGGTCTGGTCGCACGCCCATGAGTCGGACAATGAACACAGCCAAACCACTGAGAGCAGCCGAGAACAACGACGTAAGCTTGGTGAATGAGGTCATCGGTCGCGAGACCAGTGATGCGAACCTCTCGGGATTTGAGAGGGCCAGGTATTTGGGGACCAGCTCACCGAGGACGACTGATGTGGCGGTGATCGCAATGGCAACGATGGCCACCGCAATACCCGGGGCAAAGTCGGCGACGGCTTCAACAGGAATGGTAGCCAAGGCCACTTTGAGGCGCTCGACAATGGTTGCCCCCCCGACGACGCCGGCCAGAGTCCCGAACAGGGTGATACCGACCTGGACGGAGGCGAGAAACTTCTCGGGTTTCTTATTGAGTTTGCGGGCATAGAGAGACCCGGTGTCGCCGCGCTCTGATTCTTCAATCAATCGGCTGCGTCGGCTGGCAATGACGGAGAATTCGGAGAGGGCAAAGAAGCCGTTGGCCGCCACGAAGATCAGTATGGCTACAATCTCATATCCAACAGGCAGGTCCATATCAGGTTATGGCTCCTGCCGGAAATGAGCTGCATAACGGAATCTGTGAATCGTCCAATCCGCTTTCGCTATCTGACATAACTTCCGTGGGCCGAGTTTCTGGCCAACTTTTGCAGGTTCTCGATTCGCTTTTCAACCGGTGGGTGGGTTGAAAAGAGTGAGGCCATCCCACGCCCGGAGAGCGGGTTGGCTATCATCAAATGGGCCGTCGCAGGGCGCTGATCGAGATTGAGTCTGACCGGTGCCGTATGGAGCTTCTTGAGCGCCGAGGCGAGCGCCATTGGCTTGCCGGTGATTTCACCCGAAGTGCTGTCGGCCTTGTATTCTCGTTGCCGCGAGATAGCTGTCTGGATAAGGATGGCCATGAGTGGTGCAATGATGGCAGCCACGAGCAGGCCGATTCCACCACCGCGATCATCGCGACTGAAGCCGCCGAAGATGGCACCCCAACGGGCGATCGAGGCAATAATGCCAATAGCCCCGGCCAGGGTTGCGGCGACCGTGCCAATGAGCATATCCCGGTTGCGGACATGGGCGATCTCATGGGCCATGACTCCCTCGAGCTCATCCTGGTTGAGTAACTCAAGTAGTCCTTCAGTGGCGGCGACTGCGGCGTTCTCGGGATTGCGGCCTGTGGCGAAGGCATTTGGTGCTTTCGACGGGACAATATAGACGCGCGGCATGGGAATCATGGCCTTTTGTGATACGCGCCTTACTGCCGTAAACAGACGCGGGTGGTCGGCCTCGCTGATCTCGCGGGCCTTGTACATCTTGAGCACCAGCTTATCGGAAAACCAGTAACTGAAGAAGTTGAGCCCCATAGCGATGACAAGGGCGATCAACATGCCGCCTTGTCCGCCTATGAGGTAGCCGACTGCTGCAAACAGAGCCAGCATGGCCACCATCAGTATGGTAACCTTGAGCGAATTCATGGTATATCCTCTCCTACCGACAATCTACGTTTTGACCACCGGTATGGTCAACATCTTTTGCCTATCCATAATATGGAAAAACCGGCCGCCGGTTCCCAAAATCGGCGGCACGGTATACCCATAATGCTCGGTGCCTACAGGGGCGCAGGGTGTCTTATTTGCGGCGTTTCCCCCGGCCGAAAGACTGGCTCTCGGTATTGAAGCTGGAGCCGATGGTTTCGGCGGTCTGTTCGTCCTCGGATTCGCTGGTCTCTGGCTCTTCGGCGTTGTCCTGCGAGGGTGACTCTGACTCTGCC
>WJKG01000167.1 GCA_014729205.1 candidate division GN15 bacterium
CTTCCATGCCCTGTGTGCCCTGGAACAGGCCGATGGCGACTTCGATCTCGAAAAGAACCTGAACTCCGGCGACGGCTGGGATCCGTTCCCGGGCGTGCGAGGGGCTACAGCCTTCTACGAGCTTACCGAGCCCGGTTCTGACTCCTACCTGAACGGACCTTCAGGAGTGTCAATTGTTAACATCTCGGCTTCCGCCGATACCATGTATGCCGATTTCTCGGCGACTCTCGTCGCTGGATCCGATACAACAGGTAGTAGTGGCGGCAATAATGTAGTGCCTCGAACGGTCACTCTGACGCAAAACTATCCGAATCCGTTCAACCCGAGTACCACTATCACCTATACGCTGACGCGCTCGGCCGATGTCACCCTGAACGTCTATGACATCACCGGGCGCAAGATCACCACTCTGGTCAATGGGCCGGTCTCAGAGGGTCAGCATACTGCTGAGTTCAATGGTACCAATGCGGATGGCCACAAAGTGGCATCAGGTGTCTATTTCTATCGAATTGAGGCGGACGGACAATCACAGGTCAAGAAGATGGTGCTGATGAAATAGCAGTCAAAGCATCCCCCCAGGACACATACAGCGCCGTTGGCGCAACCCCAGGGTCCATCGAGAAACCCCCGGTCATAGCTTAACCGGGGGTTTTCTTAGTCCGGATAGTTAACCTCGACAGACGCTTCGTCGTAGGTCCTCCCATTCCGTTGCATCTTCTTAAACTGCGTGTGGCAGGTCTTACACCGCTTGGGATCGTCATGATACCCTCGCTCTGCGAAGTACTCCTGTGCCGCCGCAGTGAACACGAACTCCTCCCCGCAATCAACGCAGATTAGAATCTTCGTGTCAAAACCGTTACTGTTGTCCATTTTTCCCCCTCTCTTGGAATTGGACATCCTTGTCACCAGACAGACCGGTAACGGTAAAAGTAAAGGCTTCACATGTACGGGTGCAGTATAGGCAAGCTGAACAGGGAGTGTCAACCTAAAAAGTCACACAAATGGACCTACATATCCTCAATAAGGATTGCAGGGACAGTCTGCCCCGCTCTGGAACAAGTAAGCAACCATGGCAGTCAGATCTTGAATATTGACCGGAGTGACACAGTTGAAGTCGGCAGCCGTGATGGTGGGGTCTGGCGTTGCTCCACCTGCGAACAGGTACGCCACCAGGTAGGTCAGGTCGCTGATATTCGTCAAGCCGTCGAAATTCACGTCACCACGCTGCAAAACGGTAATCACCTTCGATTGCTGCTGATGCGACTTCGAGGTGTCCCCTCGCGATCGAGCAGAGAAGTACAGGTTCGAAGTCTCTCCCAGCGGTGTTCCCACCGGCGGACTGACTGCGAGATAGAGTGTGTCCGACATACCGGCACTGATTGCTACGGCGGTGCTGTCAACTGCCCCCCAATTGAAATCATCCTGGAAGAAGACATCAAAGACGTCATTGAGCGTTGAAGGATTGGTGATCTCGTACCAGAAGTAACGAAGATTGCCAGAGTAGATTACAGTATCGGTAGTTAGTAGCTGTGAAGTGACATCGTACGGCTTCAAAACCTCCACAGAATAGCTGAAACTGGCCCCCGTTGAGAATTCACTAACGTTTGCCGCCACCAGCGTTAGCTTCGTGAATTCCTCAAAGTTATATACATCGATAGTACCCATCTGATTGGCAGAATCAAGCGATATGGGCACAATCTCATGCTCTGTTACAGTTGTCGACTTGATGAGATAGGCATCCCACTCTCGGCCGTTGTCGCCATTGAATGTCAGGCGAAAGATGCCATTCGAGCTCCCCGGATAGAATTCAATATAGCACGATCCATAGCCCGCCGGACTGACAGGCGATATCTGGCTGACGACAGGATATGAGTTGTGGCTCGCGCCAATATCGACATAAGGATACCACTCAGCTTCTTCATGATGCAGTCCATCGTCCCGCCCCGCAGTGATGTAGTTCCACGTTGTGAAATCAGAGAACGCCGAATCGACGGTCCAACCGTAGCGGATAGAGATAGTATCCTTCAGGGCGTTGAACACCGTCTGCCCTCGCGCGCCCTGCCAGGCGGCAAGCATGAGCGAGGTGTCAAACTGCTGGGCCAGATATAGCGGAAACAGGAAGGTCGAGTAGTAATGAAACGTGTTTTCCATTAACGACTTCTGGGGTGCATCCATGAAGTCCGGCAGATAGTTGTAGTTGTCATTGGTCTGGTCGAAGACAATGTCTTCAAAATGCACCGCGTCCATCTCTTGAAACCACCTGTCTTCGCCAGCATCGTAAGCGTACTGAACGGCGTGATGAAACTCATGGGCACAGGTCACTTTCGCAGCACCTTTGACCGGTCCTTCCGGATCCATATTCGGTGGAAAGCCCTCAAAACTGCTATTGAGAATGATATGGCTGTAGTAGTCGTTCCACGGTTCCGGCCCCCCACCCTCAGGAACCGTGTACCCGTAATACTCCATCTCGCTGTAGTAGATGTCATAGAGCGAATCCCCTCCCATGGTCCCATCGGACGGAGGATACTCCCACCCGAGCTGCAAATGCACATTCAGCGTCGTGTCCAGATAGGCAGCGCACGATTCCACGAAGTCCGGCACCCCTGACGAGTCCTCATCTGCCAAGGGCACCGAATCTACAGTTGCCGTATCATAATGGAGCTTGAAGTAACCGCCCGGAGATACGAACGATAGTTCGGGTTCAGGGCGCACAAAGGCCTCTTTGTAGGCAAACTGAACCGAGTCAGATAACTCGTCCCAGACATCAATAATGTCCAGCAATGCCATCGATGGCCGGCGAGTAGCACTCTGAGCTGCCTTGAGATCATAGGTTTGGTAACGATCGGGCAACTGTGAAGGCCTCTTAATGGCCTTGATGATCAAAAGTGCCATCTGATCTGTAGATATCTCGCCGTCGCCATACTCCCGGTCGATCACACCGAATGGAGTCACAACGTCACTGGGAACATCGTGGTTGTGACCCGGCGAGGCCTGCAGAGGCGCAGACACGAGAATTCCGAGAAAGATCGCTATTATGGTCAGGCGCATCAACATGATGGTCTCTCTGTGGTGCATACGTATCCGTTATCGGCTGATTGGTTCAACCGCATAATAACCCGATGAGATCCCCACTGTCAGCACCTGAACTGCCATGTCAGCAAACACGAGAACACGACCTGCAGAGTAATGATTGAAAGTCGCTGTAGTACACTCATAAGATACTGTATCTCAACGGCTTGTCAAGTTGAAACGAATGTCGTCCAGCGAGAAATACTGGCCCGTGCCAACACTTAACTGCCAACCGCGAGCCTCGGACCAGGCTACATCTACGCGAAGTAATTGAGACTTCGATGTACGCTCAAATGATATACGCAAGCCGGCCCCAATCGTACCATAGAAACCGGAAAGATCGTACGGCTCGGCTGCCTTCCAGACCCGGCCAGCATCGGCAAATGCGGCCCCGCCGAAGAGCACTGAGAGTACTTCCACAGTGGGCATGAATCGAGACTCGAGTCCTACTACCAACCGACGGTCCCCGGTCTTGAAGAACTGGTTGTAACCCCGAATCCCGGTCTCCCCTCCCAGCGTCAACGGGTTGGCGTCGGTGCGACGATCGTCAATGGTATGGTCTGCACGTCCGGCAAACGTGACGAGGATCGACGGTCTGCTGTATGCTCTCACAC
>WJKG01000013.1 GCA_014729205.1 candidate division GN15 bacterium
GTGTGGGACTCGGCATGGTAGCAACCGCGCTCAAAGTGATCCTGGGTATTGAACGCGGATATATGGGTAAGTAAGGAGGACCATTCATGCAGTTTTTCGAACGACTGATGAAGATGGATCGACGCTGGGTCTTCCTGTTCTTGGCCGTGGTTTGCTTTATCACCTACTACGTCAAGTATGAAGTACCCATATATGTCGAACCAGAAACAGAACGAATCTACGAGTTCATCGATTCGCTGCCGCCGGATGACATCATCCTGCTGGCTATCGACTACGATCCGAACTCAATGGCCGAGCTGCACCCCATGACCTATGCTCTGGTGGAGCACGCCTGGCGCAAGGATCTGAAGATCATTTTCACCTCGCTGTCACAGAACGCGCCCGGTATGGCGGATCAGGCGATCCGCGATATCAGCGATTCGGTGGCACAGCCGGCGACATATCATGGGATCCAGTTCCCAGGTAAAGACATAGTCAACGGTGTTGATTACGTCTTCCTTGGATACAAGCCGTATTATGCGCTTGTGATTCTGGGCATGGGGCAGGACTTCCGGTTGCCGTTCCCCAATGACTACTACGGCGTGCCGCTGGACTCTCTGCCCATGATGAAGCGGGTGATCAACTATGACCAGGTGGCCTGCGTGATTTCGCTCTCCAGCGGAACCATCTCAGATGCCTGGATTTCCTATGGACAGGGTCGATTCGGCTTCCCCCTGTTCTTCGGGTTGACTGGAGTTATGACGGCGCAGTATTACCCCTTCTATGGCTCGGGCCAGTTGTCCGGCCTGATGGGTGGAATGCTGGGTGCTGCACAGTACGAGTATCTGGCGGACAACTATGGGTTGGCTCGCGATGCTATGAAGGTGCAGTTACCAGCACACATCATCATTATCCTGTTCATCATCATGGGTAATATCGGGTATTTCGCGGCCCGACGGCGCGAGAGATCGGGAGGTGTGTCATGACGTTTAGTGCGTTTTTATGGATGACGTTCGGAATCTTCGGCACCCTGGCCATCTTCTCGTTCCTGTACAAGGACAACCCCTTCTACAAGTTCGCGGAGCATTTGGTGGTGGGTGTGTCGGCCGGCTATTTTGTCATAATCTTGTGGCACAACGGTCTGACACCCAACTTGTTCCAGCGTCTGGCCGATGGTGACTGGTACTTCCTGTTCCTGAACTCATCGAAGCCATGGTATCTCATTCCTGCCATACTCGGTGCGATGATGTGGACACGATTCTCAGCCCAATATGCGTGGCTGTCGCGCTGGCCAATGGCTATGTATATCGGTATTGCCACCGGTATCGCCGTGCCGCTGGAGATGGCCAACCGTATCAATAAACAACTGTTCGCGATGATGGAGCCGATTGACTTCGCGAACTTCTTTGGTACCCAGGGATTCGACCTGCTCGACCCGACCAGTGGTCTGTCGCAGTTGATCGTGTTCGTGGGAGCGATGTGCGCTCTGATCTATTTCTATTTCTCGAAGGCGCACGAGGGAGTATTCGGCAGAGTTGCCACGGTTGGCATTTACACGCTGATGATCGGTTTCGGTGCCTCGTTTGGTTACACGGTGATGGCACGTATCTCGCTGTTCATTAACCGTATTCAGGCGATCGAAGCCTGGCGGGCCACTGGCTTTGATGAATCCAACCCCGAATACCACGGAGGTTTTCCCGCGGTTTTCTGGGTCATTCTGCTCGGTGTGGTGGCGTATGCGATTGTAGAGATCTACCAGCATCGCAATCGACCGCCGCAGAGCGAGGAACCCTCGGCATAGTAGCCGGCAGATGCGGCCTGGTCGGCCGCGCACTATTGAGAGTACAAACACCGGCCTCCGAAAGGGGGTCGGTGCTTTTTTGTTGGATTTTTTGTTGACACCCCTAAGTATAGTCTACACTGTTAGGGTTCGATCCTGCCAAGAGTTGCCGCCCGAAGTTTACGCGGGGGTTGAGAGGGGATGAAGGTGGTGTGCTTTACTGACCGGAGACATGCATCAGCGATCAGACAGTATAACGTGTATGTTGGCATGGAGTGTTGACTGGCAGAAATGATCAAATGGCAATCAGTTACGTGTCATTGATTAATGGCACCGTAAGTGTATGATATGGAAAAGATTAGTGAAGTAGTCATTTTACTGCTGCTGTAAGTTGAAATTATGAGATAAGTTATGGAGGTGTTTTTTTAGCCGCAAGGGAAGTTTTCCCTTGACATACAGGAAAAGGTTTCCTATAGTTTCGAGCGGAGGAACTGACGTCTCAACACACGTGAGAACCAGTCGACGGAAAGGGTAGCCGTTGGCAACACAGGGAAAGTGAGGTCGGTAATGGCTCGGACTAAGGAAGTCCCTTCAGCCAATGCCAGTGCCAGGACGGCGAAAACAACCGAGGACAAGACAGCGAAGAAAAAGGGTAAGCTCTCCACCGCTGAGGCACGCCGCGAGTACCAGCGTAGGTACTACCAGATGCACAAGGAAAAGGCGAAGGAGTACCAACGTCAGTACAATTTAACACACAAGAAGAAAGCTCGAGGGAGGGGTAAATCCAGTTTCACAGCGCCGCGTGAGGTCGTTCGGACGACGTTCAACACGGGTGACCTGATGCATGCGCCGGTGGAAAAGACACTGAAAATGCTGGAGAAGATCATCAGCGGAGAGCGGTTGTTCACCATGTAAATGATGGTCTTTGAACAGGCTACGAGGCGGCCCGGATGGACAAAATTGGCATCCGTGGTCGCCTTTTTGTATTGCGGCGGTGTTGGCTTTTTTGTACATTCGCCCCAATTGGGTGAGAATGCTTAAAGCGAAGGGGACCATTACCATGACCGCCAGGAAGGCAACGACGACCTCCAAGACGAAGAGTAAGGCCAAGTCGACGAAGACGACATCTCGCGCTAAGAAGAGCACCACGGCAAGGGCCGCTACGAAGAAGACGGCGACCAAGAAGCCCGCGAGAAAGAGAACCTCGGGCACCGCTGCCAAGTCATCCAAATCAACAACCAGAAAATCGACAACCAAAAAGACAACAACGAGAGCGAGTACAAAAGGCGTGAAGAAGAAATCGACAGCTAAAGCACCGAAGGGGAAGTACTACTACTATTTCGGCGGGGGAAAGGCCGATGGCAATGGGGAAATGAAGGATCTGCTCGGTGGCAAGGGTGCCGGGTTGGCCGAAATGACCAATGCCGGTATTCCGGTTCCGCCGGGGTTCACGATCACCACGGAAGTATGCACTCTGTACTACGAGAACAACCTTGCCGTTCCGGATGCGATCGATAAGGACCTGGAGAAGTACATCGGCATGATGGAGAAGGACACCGGTCAGAAGTTTGGTGATCCTGACAATCCGTTGCTGGTCTCTGTCCGTTCGGGAGCCAAGTTCTCCATGCCGGGTATGATGGACACGGTGTTGAATCTGGGATTGAACGAGCAGACGCTGCACGGGATTGCCGAGAAGACCGGTAACGAGCGGTTTGCGCTGGACAATTACCGACGCTTTATCTCGATGTTCGGCAATGTCGTGCTTGGTATCGATAAGGATGTGTTCGAAGAGGTTATTACCAAGAAGAAGAAAGACCGTCGGGTCAAGCAGGACAGCAGCCTGCAGGCGAATGATTTCAAGGATATCATAAAGAAGTTCAAGCAGATAGTGAAAAAGAAATCGGGCGAGGAATTCCCGGAGGATCCGTGGACCCAGTTGCGCATGTCCCGCGATGCTGTCTTCCGCAGCTGGAACAATCCACGCGCGATTTCCTATCGCCGCATGTACGAGATTCCATCGGATCTGGGGACGGCGGTGAACGTGCAGACGATGGTTTTTGGCAACATGGGCAACAGCTCAGCGACGGGTGTTGGCTTCACGCGTAACCCGGCCAACGGTGAGAAGGAATTCTACGGTGAGTACCTGGTTAATGCCCAGGGCGAGGACGTGGTGGCCGGAATCCGCACGCCACAGCCGATCATTATGCTCAAGGAAGAGATGCCGGATGCCTTCAAGCAGCTCAAGGAGATCACGACAAAGCTCGAAAATCACTATCGCGACGTACAGGATTTCGAGTTTACGATACAGGAATCGACACTCTACATGCTTCAGACTCGTGCCGGCAAGCGCACGACACAGGCGGCGGTGAAGATAGCGGTCGATATGGTCAAGGAAAAGCTGATCACGAAGGAGGAGGCTCTGCTTCGTGTCGCCCCGAACGACCTCGACCAGCTTTTGCATCCGCGTCTTGATCCCAAGGCCAAGTACGAAGTAATCGCCAAGGGTCTGCCGGCCTCGCCGGGCGCGGCCTCCGGTAAGGTGTATTTCACCGCTGAGGATGTCGTCAAGCATGGCGGCAAGGAAGCGGCAATCCTGGTTCGTGAAGAGACCAACCCGGATGATATCGATGGCATGCATGCTGCCAAGGGTATTCTCACCTCGCGCGGCGGGATGACGTCGCACGCGGCCGTGGTGGCTCGCGGAATGGGCAAGTGCTGCGTGTCCGGTTCCGAGGCAATCCGTGTGAATGCGTCCAAGAAGCAGTTCCAGGTCGGCAAGCTCATTGTCAAGGAAGGCGAGGTGGTCACACTCAATGGTTCCACCGGTGAGGTCATCCTGGGCAAGGTTGATACAATCGACCCAGAGCTTTCCGGTGAGTTCGCAGCTTTCATGAAGTGGGCTGACGAAGTCCGCACCCTTCGAGTGCGCACCAATGCCGACACGCCGGCCGATGCCAAGAAGGCGATTGAATTCGGTGCCGAGGGAATCGGGCTGTGTCGTACCGAACACATGTTCTTCGCCGAGGATCGCATTCCGATCGTGCAGGACATGATCCTGGCCGACACCACCGAGGGTCGCCAGGCGGCACTGGACAAGTTGCTGCCGTTCCAGAAGAAGGACTTCAAGGAGATCTTTGCGGCCATGGAAGGTATGCCGGTGACGATTCGCACCCTGGATCCGCCGTTGCACGAGTTCCTGCCGCGCCGCGAAGAGATCGAGGCGAAGATCGCCAAGCTGGACACCAAGGCCGATGACTACGAAGAGGATCTGGCCCGCTACAACAAGATCATCCAGCGGATCGAAGAGATGCATGAACTCAATCCGATGCTGGGACATCGCGGGTGTCGTCTCGGTGTTCTGTATCCGGAGATCACGGAGATGCAGGCTCGCGCCATTATCGAGGCAGCCTGTGAGCTGACCAAAGACAAGAAGAAAGTCTTCCCCGAGATCATGATTCCGCTGATTGGTCATGTCAACGAGTTGAAGAACCAGAAGGAAGTGGTCATGCGGGTGGCCAATGAGGTTATCAACAAGTACAAGCTGAAAAAGCTGCCCTTCCTGGTTGGTACCATGATCGAGATTCCGCGCGCCGCCCTGACGGCAGCCGAGGTTGCCGAAGAGGCCGAGTTCTTCAGTTTCGGTACCAATGACCTGACACAGATGACCATGGGCTTCTCTCGCGATGACGCCGGCAAGTTCCTGCCGTTCTATGTCGAGCACGAGATTCTGCCCAAGGATCCGTTTGTGTCGATCGATATTACCGGTGTGGGCCAGTTGGTCCGCATGGGTAAGGAAGGCGGCCGTTCCAGTCGCCCCGATTTGAAGGTCGGTATCTGTGGTGAGCACGGCGGTGATCCGCAGTCCATCTACTTCTGTCACGAGGTTGGCCTGGATTACGTTTCCTGCTCGCCGTTCCGGGTGCCGATTGCCCGACTGGCAGCGGCTCAGGCGACCATCAATGAACAGGCCGCGGCCAAGCCCAAGAAGAAGGCGACGACCCGCAAGAAGAAGTAGTCTCGGTTGGCGGGCCGTGAGTGGCTCGCGGATCGATCTTGTTTACGATTTGAACCGCCGGCATGTGATGTCGGCGGTTCTTTATTGTTGCCTGGTGACCGAACGGGCTGACGACAGGTCTCGCAGAGGTTTCGCTTGACATACCACGCCGATTCAATTCATTCCAACCAATATCGGTGAGCAGTCGGAAACTAAGATTTGACAGGGGTTACCGACAGACTCGCCACGAAACGAAACTCTGCCAAATGAAGGACCATTGCACACGCTATGAGACGAGAGTTGGACGCCATATTCCGCCCCGAATCGATCGCTGTAATCGGGGCATCGTCCCGCAAGAATACCATCGGCCGGGAGCTTCTGCACAACCTGATTACGGCCGAATTCAACGGTAAGGTCTTTCCGGTCAACCCGAAGGCTTCCGTAATACACTCCATTAAGTCCTATTCGACCATCCTCGATGTGCCCGATGCGGTTGATGTGGCGATTATCATTGTACCCAAGGAGCATGTCAACGCCGTGGCCCGACAGTGCGGTGAGAAGGGAGTCAGGGGGATCGTTGTGATTTCGGCCGGATTCTCCGAGGTCGGACGCGAAGGAAAGAAGCGGGAGATGGAGTTGCTGGGCACCGTGCGCAAATATGGTATGCGGATGATTGGCCCCAACTGCTTTGGAGTGGTGAACACTGATCCTGATATTCGTCTCAATGCGACTTTTGGCAAGACGTTCCCGGATCATGGACGCCTTGGGTTTATCACGCAGTCCGGTGCCATGGGTGAGGGCATCATGTCGATGGCCAAGCAGCTTGGAATAGGTTTCTCGATCGTCGCCTCCATCGGCAACAAGGCGGATCTGTCATCGAACGACATGCTCGAGTATTTCAAGGACGATCCGAATACCGATGTTATCCTGATGTACATGGAGAATTTTGGTAATCCGCGCAAGTTCACGCAGATAGCACGCGAGGTTTCGAAGGTCAAGCCGATCGTCGCGGTGAAGTCCGGCCGCACGACCCTGGGAGCGAAGGCCGCCAGTTCACACACCGGAGCCCTGGCGGGACTGGACGTTGGTGTTGATGCGGTATTCGAGCAGACCGGTGTGATTCGTGTGGATACCGTTGAGGAATTGTTCGATGTTGCCATGGCACTGAGCAAGCAACCGGTGCCCAAGGGGAATCGGGTGGTGGTCGTGACCAATGCCGGTGGACCGGGCATTCTGGCTACCGATGCGCTCATCAGCTCCGATATGCAAATGCCGTCGTTGACCAAAGCTACGGTGAAGAAACTTCAAGAGCATATATCAGCGGAGGCATCGTTCGCCAACCCCATGGATATGGTTGCCGGCGCCGGCGGCCGCGAGTTCAAGATCACACTGGAGGCGGTCAAGAAAGACAAGCGCTATGATACCATTCTGCCGATCTTCGTCCCACCGGTAACTATCGATCCCATGGATGTCGCCCGCAGTATCCACGAAGCGCTGGAAGATACAGACAAGACGGTGATGGCAGCATTCTTTGGTGCTTTTGGTGAAGGTATGCGCAGCAATGCGATCGACTATCTCAAAGATCGCGGCATTCCCACCTACTGGTTCCCCGAGGCGATTGCCAAGGTGCTCTCCCGACTGGATCGCTACCGCCAGTGGCGTGATCGGCCGCGTCCGAAGTTCCGCAAGTTCAAAGTCGATTCGGCGCGAGTGGACGAGATCGTCAATGCCGCCATAGCCGGCGGTGATAAGCAGGTGACAATTGTCGGCGATGAAGCCATTCAGATACTCCAGGCGTACGGGATACCCGCTGCCGGATATCGCTACGCATCGAGCGCCAAAGAAGCTGTTGAGGTGGCCGAGGCGATGAGTTATCCGGTTGTGATGAAGGTGAACACACCGACGATGCTTCACAAGACCGAGGCCGGTGGTGTGATTGTCGATCTTCGTTCCGACAAGGAAGTACGCCAGGCGTTTCGCGAGCTCGAGCAGCGGGTCAAGGACAGTGTGACCACGGATGAACCGTTCACCGTTGCCATGCAGGAGATGATCAGCGGTGGTATTGAGACTGTCATCGGTCTGACCACTGACCCGTCGTTTGGCCCCTTGATGATGTTTGGGCTGGGCGGCATCTATGTAGAGGTAATGAAGGACGTGGCATTCCGGGTCCATCCGCTGAGTGTACAAGGAGCCCGAGATATGATCCAGACCATACGGTCGTATCCGTTGCTGACGGGTTTCCGCGGAGCGCCACCGGTAAATGTGGCCACGATTGAGGAGACGCTGCTGCGGTTGTCGCAGCTGGTCGGTGACTTCACGTGCTTTGACGAAATAGACATCAACCCATTCATTGTCTCACCTGACAAGGACAAGTGCAAGGCTGTGGATGCCCGATTTATCATCCAGACTGGATGACACTCTTGCATCTGCTCACCGTATGTACCATATATAGTTGTAGTGAGTAGACGCATAGAACGGGAGTATGCATGAAATACGAGTTACAATCGATCGGCCTGTGGAGCGCGTTCAAGATCCTGTTTCTGTTCAATCTGATCGCAGGCTTCGTGGTGGGCCTGATATATGCCCTGCTTTTCTCGTTCATCATGACTATCGCATCACAGATGCCGGGCATGCCGATACAGCAGTTCCAGTCGATGGGAACATCGACAGGAGCGCTGGTGATAATAATGCCGATCATGTTCTCGCTTGGTTCGGCGGTCTTCAACACCATCCTGGGGTTCATCGCGGCATTGTTGTACAATGCCCTGGCCCGGCTGATAGGTGGTTTGGAGTTGGATCTGCAAGTGGCATCGCCGGAACACGCCGAGATGTCTTCGACGCGACCGACGTCGGTCGGGCCGGCCGGCCATGCGGCCACGGCACCGGGAGCGCCGCCGCATCAGCACACACCACCTCCGCCGCCTCCGGCTCAACCGCAGCAGCAGCCGCCCGAACCGCCCCAAGAGCAACCGCCGCCGGCTGACCGGGATGACGATAACCGACCGAATCAACCAACCTAACAGGGAGTGCCGTCAAGTCATCGTATGAGTTCAACACCAGTAAGAGTCCGCATTGCCCCATCGCCATCGGGTTACCTCCATGTTGGTACGGCCCGAACGGCTATTGCTAATCTCCTGTTTGCCCGTCACTACGAGGGCGCCTTTGTTATCCGCATTGAGGATACCGACAAGGAGCGCTCCAAAGCCGAGTTGATCGAGCCGATAACCGATGCGCTCAAATGGCTGGGGATCGAGTCTGATGAATCCCTGGTCTACCAGTCACAGCGGTTGAATCAATATGGGCAGTACGCTGGCAAGATTCTCGATGCAGGACATGCATACCGGTGTTTCATGACGGCGGAGGAGATCGAGGCGGAGCGCAAGCTGGCCCGCCAGGAGAAGCGTAATCCGGATTACCGGACACCGTCGCTGTCGCTGAGCGAGGATGAGATTCACGAACGGGTGGCGGCAAATGTCCCGCACACCATCAGGTTGAAGATCCCCAATGGGGAGACGACTTTTGATGACATGGTGTCGGGTCACCTGAAGAAGGCCAATGTCGATTTGGAGGATCTGGTGCTGGCGCGTTCTGATGGAACCGCCACATACAACCTGGCAGTAGTCGTTGATGATCACGAGATGGGTATCAGCCATGTGATCCGTGGCAATGATCATATCACCAACACCTTCAAGCAGGTGCTGATCTACCGCGCTCTTGAATGGGAGCCGCCGGTATTTGGGCATTTGCCGTTGATCCTTCGTCCCGACAAGAAGAAGGTTTCCAAGCGCCTTGGTGACAAGGACGTCAACGAGTACCAGAAAGAGGGCATTCTGCCCGAGGCGATGTTCAACTACCTGTGTCTGCTCGGCTGGTCGCCAAAGGAAGACCGCGAGGTGTTCACGGTGCCGGAGTTGATTGAGCGTTTCACAGAGAAGAATTTCAACGCCTCCAATGCTGTGTTTGACGAGGAGAAGCTGCTCGCGATCAACAAGGCACACATTATGCTCAAGAGCGACCATGAGCTGGCCACGCTGGTGGCGCCGTTACTGGTCGAGGCGGACCTGACTACCAAGTACTGGCTGGAGACGCGCTGGGAGTATCTGCGGCACGTCGTTGGCCTGCTCAAGGAGCGGGTGACGCGGCTGGACGATTTCCCCGCGCAGAGTGGGTTCTTTTTTCAGTTTGATTATACTTATGACGAGAAGGCCGCAGGCAAGCACTTCACACCGGAAGCGGCGGAATACCTGAAGAAGCTCTACGAGCGGTTTGCCTCCTTGTCGCGGTTTGATGCGGAGTCGTTGGAGAAGACCCTTTCGGACCTTGCCGACGAGTTGGGGGTGAAACGGGCCAAGCTGATTCATCCGACCAGGCTGGCGGTTTCCGGAGTACCGGTTGGACCGAGCTTGTATCATATGCTTCAGGTACTCGACCAGCGTGTGGTCCTGGAGCGCCTGGAGAAAGCGATTGAACATATTCAAAAGCAGAATTCGTAACATGTATAGATACTTGAAAGCAGGATCACACCATGAGTGAAGAGAAGGCTAAAGTTGCCGAGATCCTTCGTCGCGCCATCAAGGGCGAGGAGGATGGCTATAAGTTCTACAATTTGCTGGCTCAGAAGACCACCAACCCGGATGCCAAGCGCAAGCTGGAGAACCTGCGTGACGATGAGAAACGTCACCGCGAGACGTTGATCGAGATCTATCACAAGGAGATCGGCCCCGAGGTGGGTGAGCTTCCGGACAAGGGAATCGGTGCTCTGGCACAGGTATTCCGCAAGGGGCACCTGGAGGAACGCAAGACGGAAATGGAATTCATCGATCTGGCGATTGAAGCCGAACTGGCCGCAACAGACTACTATCACGAGCAGCGGGATGCCGTCGACGATGAGGCCTGGAAGAAAGTCTTCGACCAGTTGGCCACGGAAGAGCACACCCACTTCGAACTGTTGCAGGCGGAGCGTGATGCTATCTCCGGCAACTACTACTGGTTCGGTTATGACAGCGGATCCCCGCTGGAGCATTGACATCGCACGTATCAGGTGTCATGCTATATCGTATGGATCGAGAAGGCGCTACAGGAGGATAACTGATGGCTTGGGTCTGCAATGTTTGCGGATACGTAGAGGATGAAGAGAGCCCGCCGTCGACTTGCCCGGTTTGCGGTGCGCCTGAGAGTGATTTTGCAGAACGATTCGAGGATGATGAGGATTCCCTCTTGAACTCCAACGACGATGATGATATGGACGATTTCGAGAAGGACCTGTTTGCTGACTATGATGAGTGATCGATTATGAGCAGAGATACATCGTCACAGGTCGGTCAGCCATTGCTGAAGGAGGGCGACCCTGCCCCCGACTTCACACTGCCGACACATAATGAGGGAGAATTGAACCTGGCGTGGTACCAGGGTCGACAGAACGTTGTCCTGGCTTTCTATCCGGGTGATTTCACACCGGTTTGCTCGGCTCAAATTCCCGCTTACCAGGATGTCTTGGAGCGGTTCGAGCAGCTCAATACGAAGGTGCTGGGCATTTCAGTCGATTCGCTGGCGGTCCATGATGCCTGGGCGAAGTCGATGGGAGGACTGGCCTATCCGCTCATGTCGGACTTTTATCCCCACGGCGAAGTGGCGAAGAAGTACGGTGTGTTCGATGAGAAATGGGGTGTCGCCCAGCGGGTCGTGTTCCTGATCGACAAGAAGGGCATTATCCGGTATATCGAGCGCACGATGTTCAGCGATCTGCCGAGCAACGACGAGCTGTTTCGTCGGATCGAAGCGCTCGAGGAGTAGTCGTTCCGGTCGAACCGTAACGGTGGAAATGTGTTACAGTAAATATGTTGCAATGGTTCACCGGAAAGAAGCCGGATTTGCTGCCCTCGGGCGAAACGGCACCCGATTTCAACCTGCCTTCCACGGACGGAGGCAATCTGTCTTTAGGCGACCTTCGCGGCCGCTGGGCGGTTCTGGCCTTCTATCTTAAGGACAATACCCCCGGATGAAACAGGCAACTGGCGGCTCTGGATCGAGCCCGCACCGAACTGGAGGCACTGAGCGCTCAGGCGCTGGCGATCAGTCCCGGCGATATCGAGGATCACAAGGCGTATGTGCGCAAACAAGGCTATGGATTCCCGATTCTGGCTGATGTCGACAAGAGTGTCAGCAAGGCTTTTGGTGTTATGCGAAGCCGCGGCCTGATGGTGATCCGGAGCGTTTATGTGCTTGATCCTGACTCGCGCGTGTTCCACGCCGAGCGAGGCCAGGGCGACTTTGAGGCGATTGTGAAAATGATTCGGGAAGCATCGACGTGATGACGACTCGCGACAGTACAGACGATCTGTTCGATATTACCTTCATTGGTGCCGGTCCTGTGGCGATGTACGGGATGTACTACGCTGGACTGCGCATGACCCGGTTTAAAGCCATCGATATGCTGGAACAGGTGGGCGGCGGATTGATGGCGCTCTACCCCGAGAAGTACATATATGATGTGGCCGGATTCCCCAAGGTGTTGGCCAAGGACCTGACGGTGCAGTTTGAGCGCCAGGCAACACAGTACCCGCACGAATTGTGTCTGGGGGAGAAGGTGACCGGTCTGGAGCGCCGCGAAGATGGTGTGATCGAGTTGACGACCGACGAGGGGAAGCACTTCTCGAGGTCCGTGATTATCTGCGCCGGCCTGGGGGCTTATATCCCGCGCTCCCTGGACATACCAAATGTGAAGGAGTTGGAGGGCAAGGGGGTGTTCTACTTCGCTACCCGTCTGGATGATTTCCGCAACAAGAATATCCTGATTGTCGGCGGTGGTGACTCAGCTTTTGATTATTCGCTAATGCTGGAGCCAGTGGCCAACAGCGTAGTGCATATTCATCGCAATGATTTTTTCAGCGCCCA
>WJKG01000168.1 GCA_014729205.1 candidate division GN15 bacterium
GCGCATTTCAGGCCGGCCCATATGGATGACGACTGGCGATTACGGTTGAAGATGGTTCATGCTCGGGCGGCGCAGACCCAGGCCGCCAGCGATCGATTTCTAACCAATGCCTACCAGGTCTGGCTTGATGCCCTTTATGACGAGGCCCCGCCCGAGGAGACAAGTGAGCCGACCGCTGCCTCGGAATTATTCACATTTGCGCAGAATGAGGAAGCTGCACCCCATTATCCATTCACCATCCTTTCAGACCCGCGCTTCGAGGGTTTCAATCCGCTGGAAGACTTGAACGAGGAGGCCGAGGCAGCGGTCAACGCGACCTTTGGCCCCTTTGTTGAGAGTTTGGATCAGCGCATTTTCGGAGAGGCCGATGCTGTCTGAATCTTTCCCCGTGGAAACAGTTCGGCGATCCCTCGCCGAGCTGCCTGAGACCATGGCGGCTACTACCGAGCAGCCTGATCCACGTGCGATGTTCGTGGTGTTGGGCCATGAGCGGGCTTTGGACCCGGACAGTACGATCGTTGTCGGTGATCGTGGAACCGGTAAGAGCTTCTGGAGCGCGGCGTTGAACAGCCCGGTAACCCGCGAGCTGATCCATCGTCAGTTGCCGCGACTGCGACTCGATCGCGTGGACACGAGTTGGAGCTTCTCTGTATCGACCCGCAACCAGGATCACCCTTCGCGGCGAGTGCTGCAGCGGTTGAGGGATGAGGGCATCCCGACGGAAGAGATCTGGCGTGCCGTGATCCTTCAACAGCTTACAACACGCTATGAGAGCCAGCTTCCAGCCGAGGACTGGGTATCGAGGGTTCGGTATGTCGCGGATAATCCCGAGTGGGAAGAACAGCTTCTGAATCAAATTTCGGACCGGCTGACCGCCGAGAACAAACGCCATCTGATCGTGTTCGATGCACTGGATCGCACGGGCGCGGATTGGAAGTCGATACGGGAGCTTGTTCGCGGATTGTTGCAGGTTTGTCTGGATCTCAAGGGGCAGCCTGGAATCCAGGCCAAGGTTTTTCTCCGGCCCGATATGTGGGAGGACCGGATCATCTGGCAGTTTCCAGACTCCTCGAAGTTGCACCACGGACGTGTGAATCTGGAGTGGCGCCGGGTCGATTTATACGGCTTGCTCTGGCACTGGCTGTGCAATCATGGTTCCGAAGCAACGGCTTTTCGGAGCTGGCTCATACAGCATCATCGACTGCGGTTTAGTGCGACGGTCGCGGGTGACACCGAGGTTTATCCCATCCCGCAGTCACTGCGCAATGACGAGGAATCGCAGCAGGCTGTCCTCCACGATATGGCGACGCGCTACATGGGGACGAATCGACGTCGGGGAAAGACCTACACCTGGCTGCCTAACCACCTAGCCGATGCAAAGGGACAGGTGAGTCCGCGAAGCTTTTTGATCGCAGTCCGTGAGGCCCAGAGAGAGACGCAGTCGCGCGGACACAAAGAGGTTCTTCATTGGGAAGGTATCAAACGTGGTGTGCAATATGCCTCTCGCGTAAGGGTTCAGGAGCTTGGCGAGGATTACCCTTGGATTCAGACGGTTTTGGAACCGCTCAAAGGGCAAACTGTGCCTTGCCGAGACGCGGAGATCGAGCAGCGCTGGAGCGACTCGACGGTCGTCAAAACCATTCGGCAGAGGCAAGCGGACGTCCTGGAACATGAGAAATCGAGCACTGGCTCGGAGGACGACGAACGCTTCTATCTTCCGCCGCATGCATTTGACGCCCCGGGTTCCACCCAACCGGAAGCTGCCCTGATTCAGGAGCTGCAGCGCATTGGGGTCATGCGGCGGGTGGATGACGACCGCGTCGATATACCGGATTTATTCCGAGTTGCAGCGGCGATTGGTCGGCGAGGCGGGGTTCGACCGATTCGGTAGAGTCGCGGTTACTATCTCGGAGTTCGTAGGATTCAGTAAGGAACGAACCGCCGCAACCGAGGAGACCCGCTTCAGTATATATCTAGGTATGCGAAGCCGGAGCGAGCGAAGAATGAAACCGTCAGAAGCGCTTGATAACACAGGCAGAAGATCAAGGACATCGTAGAAAACCATCGTGCCCGAAACGCAAGAGTCTTTGGCTCCGTGCTGCGGGGCACGGACGATGAGTCCAGCGATCTGGATCTGCTTGTCGACACAACCGAAACGACTACCCTGCTGGACCTCGGTGCAATCCAGTACGAGGTCAGTCAGTTGTTGGGTATCGGCGTGGACGTCTTGACACCAGGCGCCTTGCCCGAAAAGTGGCGCGACCGCGTCCTGGGAGAGGCTCAACGGGTATGAAATACGGGGTGATTCGACAATTTCGGCGGATTGCTCGCCCCGGCTGCGAAGGGCGACGAAAGATGGCTAAGGCGAGATCGGGGCCATTCAGATGACATCCGACCCGCCGATGACGGACTATTTTCGCAATGACGTTCGATCGAAGCGTCCATACATCGAGCTCAGATGGTGTCTCGAAGCTCTGAGTAACCCGGTTCGACGCGAAGTTCAGCCCGAGGACGGTCGGGTGCGTTATTGGATCTTTGTACCCGAGCTCCGCCGTTACCTTCGTGTCGTTACTCTGCCCGATGGCATCACCCTTCATAATGCGTTTCCCGACCGGAGGTTCAAATCATGAGACTCTCTTATGATCCAACGACCGATTCCCTCTACATCCATCTGGCTGAACGTCCTTCTGCCGATTCGGACGAGGTGACGGATGGAGTGGTGCTCGACTATGACGCGTCGGGGGCGCTGGTGGGCATCGACGTGCAGCACGCCAGCAAGCGGGCGGACCTGGAACGTCTTTCGGTCTCGCGCTTGCCGCTGCGTGATTTAGACGCCGCGTAGAGC
>WJKG01000169.1 GCA_014729205.1 candidate division GN15 bacterium
AATGAACAGACTGTCGATGGCGGCTTCGTCGAATTCAATCGGTTTTGGCTCCAGATATACCCGGTACACACCGCGGTCCCATCGATTGCTCGAGGTGAAGTAGACGTAATCGGCATCCGGAGAGAAGCGAGGTCGGTAGTTCCAGTCGACAAAGAGGCTCAGATTGTATTGGGTTCCCTCGAAGTCGCTGGCATAGATATTGGACTCGAACGTTGGACCTCCCATGGTATAGGCCAGCCACTTGGAGTCGGGTGACCAGGCGTACTCCATGGTCATTTCCACACCGCCATCAAGGAACGGCCCCTCGATCCATACCACATCCTCTTGGTCTCGCTGCAGATCGTAGCGAACGATCTCGCGCAGCCCACGATAGAAGACCAGCCAGCGACCATCCGGAGAGGGAAGCGGTTTTGTTTCGTCGAGGTCATCCGAGGTAAGTTGGCGCTCCTCGCCGGTAGTAGCATCGAGGGCGAAGATGTCGTAGTTGCCATTGCGATCAGATGCGAAATAAACCATGCGTGAGTCCCGGTCCCAGCTCAGGAATCGTTCGCGGGCCGAGGTCTCCGTCAGACGTTTGCCCATCTTCGGGTCCTCGGCCGGCAGCAGGTAGATCTCCCCATGCACGACTGTGGCGACCTTGCGACCATCGGGTGACAGCTGGAACCACTGCACATTGTCGGAAAGTCGTTTGTAGTCAATCAGGTTCTCGCGTTCGTCGGTAGCAATTCGAATAGGCACCGGTCGGGGACCCATTTCGTCGGGGTCAAGATACCAGATCTTGAAGCCCTGCTCGAAGACGAGTTTTGTCCCCTGCGGATTGCTGCCGAGCCACTGCACGCCGTCACCATCGAACGTCGTCATGGGGGCCGCCTCGGTGCCCTCGAGGTCAGTCCGGAACACCTGGCCCCAATCACCACGACAGGAGACGAAGTACACGGCGCCGGTTTCCCAGTTGAGCACCGGCCAGAGATCGTGACCATCGTGGGTGGTCAGACGCTTCGACGTGAAGGGCTCGACGGTACGATCCTGCACATACAAGTCGGCTACCAGCGACGAGCGCAGGTCACGACGCCACCAGCGGGAGAGCCCGGAGCCGGAGGCAAACAACAGCTTGGTACCATCGGCTGAGACACGGCCACCGTAGAGGTGCTCCCAGGCGGTCGTGGCCAGACCGATCGGTGTGCCGCCGTCAACGGCGGTAACATAGATGTTGCGGCGCACGTTGCGATGCGATGTAAAGATCACGCTATCGCTGCCGGGAGTCCAGCCGGATCCATAGTCGTTTGAGGAGTGTACAGTCAGTCGACGCGCGGTCCCACCGTTGGCGGGTATGATGTAGACATCAAAGTTGTTGAACCGTCGCGAGGAGAACATCACCCAGTTGCCATCGGGGGAAAAGTGTGGCCGGATGTCTTCGGCCTCATGAACGGTCAAACGGGTCGCCTCTCCCCCGTCAGTCGGCACAGTCCAAATGTCGCCCTGATAGCTGAAGGCGATGGTCTGGTTGTCCGGAGACAGGGTGGGGTATCGGGCATACAGCACCTCCTCGGCGCCGAGCGCTGCAGAGGCAATGATCACTGTGAAGATGATGGTGAAGATGGTAGTGTGGAATCTCACGACATGCTCTCCCTTGTTTTGGCGGGGCCATTGCGGCAGTGTCCGAAAGCGTCAAGGTACGCAGCAATGAGGCGACGAGCAAGTCCCGGAGCCCAGAATCACGCAGCAGGCCGGATTTGACACTGCAAAAGCCAGCGGCCGGTGATTCCGTAGAATCCCCGGCCGCATAGCGCATGACTGGTAGTCTAAAGTCTTATACAGCTATATCAGAAACAGGACACAGGAGCTGGACCACTGTTGAACAGGTAATCAACCAGATAAGTCAGATCCTGCACGTTGATACTCTCCAGAGCGTCCCCATTGACATTCGCTTCCTCCGGGCAGTCCGGAGTGGCACCATCGTCAAACAGGAAACCGGTCAGGTTCGTGAGATCGCTGATATTCACCTGGTCCTGATCGTCACCATCCACATTACCTCGATCGCCAACACAACATCCACTTAATCCAACCGTACCGGTCACTATATGCGGATTGTAGGATGCGACCGGACCGCTGAACAGAGGCTGATAGGAATCATAGCCACCTATGTTAACCTGTGCGGTCTGGCCAGGTTCGGCCGAGGCGGAGATCTCAAACAGCAACTTCGCAATGGGGCCCTCACCCGCTGTGAGATCTGGCTCGGTCTCGGCCTGTAACTGGGCAGTATAGCGGCTGAAGAATGGATCCCAGTGCAGGTACTCCTGGTTGTCGAAGTACGCGGTACGGCAACCCTCGGTGGAGAAACCCAGCATGGACAGACCAAGGTCGCCGGAAAACTGCACGGGAATGCGAATGTCGTCAAGCGGGCAGATATTGCGCCCGTATACAACTACTTCGACCGTATCGCCGGGTGCGCCGGTTACCTCGAGAGCGGTCATCGTGTCTGCCAGAGCGACGACGAAATTCTCGCGATAGGTTGTGTATACATCGCTGCCCGAGTGCACTTCAAGGTTAACGTCGTACACGCCGGGCTGGGAATAGGTGTGAATTGGTGACTGCGTCCATGCAGAGTCGCCATCGCCAAAGTCCCAGATCCATTGGTCAATAATCAGATCGGAACCACCTTCGAACGCGATTTCGAGCGGTGCCTGGCCGATCGCTTTATCACAGGTGAAGCTGGCGGCATTGAAGGGCATGATTCCGTGGATAGTGAACTCCTCCCACGGCGAACAGCCATCCCAACTGCAGTGGAGTTGATCCATGGTGTACCAGGCGTTGTGGCCGTCGTCCCAGCCGTAATTCATGTGCATCTGCTTGGTCTCACCCTGCAAGCGCCATCCGTCGCAAACAATGGAGTGGGCATAGATCCGGTACTGCATGGGGCGATTGTTGTTGATCTCATCCTGGATCAACTGGAAGTAGGCTTCGGCGGAACTGCTTGAGCGATTGGTGCGGTCAATCAAGGAGTCGCTGTAGCCGAAGTAGTACGGAAACACTGTCTGGGCATACGACGTGTAGGCACCGGAGCCACACCGACCGTAATCCATCTCGAAAGCAACGCCGACCTCATAGCATAGTTCTGCGACAGCGTCACGCTCAGCAGCGGTACAGCCACCGCTGCAATCATCAGGCATGTTGTCCCAGTCATACGGGTCTGAGAGTTGTGCGGTAAGGGTCTGGCCGGGGGTACTCCCACCGCAGGAATTGTCACCATACCAGTAGTAAGATGTGCTGCCCTCGCCCTGCTCCGGCCACTGCCAGTAGGCCATGATCTGGGCCGCTGCAGTGGCCACACAACCGACTACACATCGACCGCCATCGCCGGCGGGAGCCAGTAGATTGTATGGATATCCCTGGTGCCAGGACTGGGTGAGCAGCGGACCAGCCTGCTGGATGTCTGCTTTTTGGCCGCTCTGGAGTCTGGCGGCGAAATCTTTCGGGTCGATGCTGTAGCGGTCCCACTCGACACGATTGGACGGGTCATAGACTGCCTGGTCTTTGTCCGACTGAACAGCGTCAAGAGAACCATAGCGATCGATATAGAGCTG
>WJKG01000170.1 GCA_014729205.1 candidate division GN15 bacterium
GGTTGGGATATGATCGTAATGATATCGTGATGGTTTCCGGAATCGGCTGTTCGAGCCGTATGCCGGTCTATCTGGATTTCTCGGCGCTCCATACGACACACGGTCGGGCCCTGGCCTACGCGACCGGAGTGAAGTTTGCCAAACCGAAACTGAAGGTGATAGTGGTGACCGGTGACGGTGATGCGCTGGCGATTGGCGGCAATCACTTCATTCATGCCTGTCGCCGGAATATCGACGTGACCGTCATTCTGCTGAATAACTACATCTATGGTATGACTGGCGGCCAGGGATCGCCGACAACACCGTCGCGGGCGTTCTCGACCACGACGCCGTATGGTAATGCCGAGAAGCATTTCGAGCCGTGCGATCTTGCCAGGGCGGCCGGCGCCACATTTGTTGGCCGGGCGACGGTGCAGCATGCGCCTCAGCTGGAGAAGCTGATCATGGACGGGCTGGAGCATAAGGGCATGTCGGTGATCGAGGCGATGTCCAATTGCCACACGTATTTCGGACGGTTGAACCGTCAGGGTGACGCCGTGCGGATGATCAAGTGGTTCAAGGAGAATTCTGTTTCGGTGGCAAAGGCGAAGTCGCTTGATCCCGAGGAGCTCAAGGGCAAGTGGATTATCGGCAAGCTGCATGAGGATACTGAGAAGTCCGAGTTCTGCGACGAGTACCAGAAGGTAGTCGACGCGCATCTGGGGGAGAAGTGACCATGGCAACAGAACTGATTAAGAAGATTGAGTTCCCCCATGACCGGTTTGAGATACGTCTGTCCGGTTCAGGCGGCCAGGGTATGATTCTGGCCTCGGTGATCATGTCCGAAGCGATCGGCAAGGATCCCGATAAGAACGTTGTGCAGACGCAGTCCTACGGTCCGGAAGCACGCGGGGGTGCCTCGAAGGCGGATGTGGTGGTCAGCGAGAACGAGATCTCGTATCCGAAGGCGATGCAGCTCGACTTGCTGCTGTGCATGACGCAGGAGTCGATGGACACGTACTACAAGTTCCTCAAAGACACGGGTACGCTGGTAATCGACGACTCCCTGGTGACGGAAGTGCCGACTGACGAGTATTATGGTCTGCCGTTCACGCGGCTGGCCAAGGAGGAGGTCGGGCACGTGATGGTGGCCAACGTGATTGCGTTGGGGGCGATCGCCTGTTTGACGGGAGTGGTCAGCAAGGAGCGATTGATTGAGGCTGTGCTGGCGCGGGCACCGCGCGGGACCGAGGACAAGAACCGCAAGGCGGTCGATATTGGGTTCGCCGAGGCGGAGAAAATGAAGAGCGAATCGTAGAGAGTCAGGATACAGAAAGGACACTGGTGTGGAACGGACCCTTTTGATTATCAAACCGGATGCAACCGAGCGCAACTTGATAGGGCATATTGTCTATCGTCTGGAGCGAGCTGGATTCAGAGTCGTCAACATGCGAATGGAGCAGCTCACCGAGGTGCGGGCGCGGGAGTTTTATGCGGTTCACGAGGGCAAGCCGTTCCTGGATTCGCTGGTGTCGTTTATGGTGTCGGGGCCGGTGGTGCCGATGGAGCTGGAGCGGGAGAACGCAATAAGCAGCCTTCGCGAGCTGATTGGCGCGACCAACCCCAAAGACGCTGCGTGCGGGACTATTCGCCAGGAGATTGCCCGCGATATAGAGAAGAACTCGGTGCATGCTTCGGATTCTCCGGAGAATGCGAAGAAGGAGATTGCATTCTTCTTCGAGTAGTGCACGGTCCTGGCGGTTCGGGGATACGACCGGACCGCAACGTGATAATTATGTACCGGCTTGGCGCTGGGTCGGTGGCGAGAGATGGTCTCGTAGCCGTTGCTGTATGAGTGTGGGAGGGTCTGTGGACCTGCAGCTGGCATACGGTGGAGGTACGTTCAGTGTGGAGGTCCCGAACAGCCTCCGGTTGGATCAGTACGCACCCAGGAAGGCTGCTAGGCCGGTAGATTACGAACATTTCGCCGCCACGCTCGCTCGATCCGGCGGCGATTCCTTTTTGGCTGCCGATGGTCTGTTGTGTCTGATCAATGACGGTTACCGGAACACACCGACGGCCTTGATGCTCGACTGGCTCGAACGCATGCAGCCCGGATTCGTGGGGCGGGTCGATTTCTTGATGGCCACCGGGACACACAAGCCGCCGACAGAGAATCACCTAAACACGATTTTGGGGCCGTTTCGGGCGCAGATAGAGCCCAGGCTGGCGATCCATGACTGCCGTGATCTTGACGCGATGGCGGTGGTAGGGCGCGATATGTTCGGCGCGACGGTGCACTTGAATCGTCTGGTGCTCGATGGCCGGCCACTGTTGGTGCTGGGGTCTTCCGAGCCGCATTATTTCGCGGGATACACGGGTGGGAGGAAGGTCTTCTATCCGGGGCTGACTGATCTGGCGACGATCGAGCGGAATCATAACCTGGCCAACTCCATGGATGCGCAGCCGCTTCGGCTGTCTGGTAATCCGGTGGCGGAGCACTTTGACAACTTACTGACGCTGGCACCGACTGATCGGACGTTCAGCGTACAGGCGGTGCTCGATGCCGATGGCCAGATGGCAGGGTTGGCGGCGGGGGAGATGGTGGAGTCGTTCATGTCGGCGACGCGCATTGCGGACAGGATGTTCATGCATCGGGTCCCGGAGCGATACGACATCATTGTGTGTGAACTGGCCCCGCCGCTGGATACGAATTTATATCAGGCCCAGAAGGCGCTGGAGAATGTCCAGGCGGCCGTGCATGACCGGGGGAGTGTGGTGATTGTCTCGGCGTGCAATGAGGGTATGGGGTCACCGCATTTCTTTGACTTAGCACAGCAGTGGGACCGTGAGAACAACTGCGCGCTTGATGGTCAGCAGCATTTCGGTTCGCACAAGCTTTCACGAGTGAACGCAATGACCCGTCGGATCAAAGTGCGGCTGGTTTCGAATATGGACTCGATGGATGCACGGAAGGTGTTTTACGAACCACTTGACAATCTGCAAGAATTTTTGTTTCAAAAGTGGAATAATGACGCAACCCTCTCTGTCGCCATAGTTCATGATGCAGGGAACACCGTGCTTAGGACATAAAGATTCCAAGGCAGGAACAAGTATATACGTGGAGGATCTATGAACAAGAAGATCGCAGTTATCGGGGCCGGAAATGTTGGTGCGAGTTGTGCCATGTACCTGGCGGAGGCAAATATCGCCGATGTCATCATGGTCGATATCGTGGAAGGCGTGCCGCAGGGCAAGGCGCTGGATTTGACCCAGGCCGGTCCGGTCCGTGGCTACAATTGCACGGTCAAGGGCAGCAACAAAATGTCGGACATCAAGGGTGCCGATATCGTGATCATGACGGCCGGTTTGCCGCGGAAGCCTGGTATGTCCCGTGAGGATCTGCTGAATATGAATGCGGATATCGTGGGCCAGGTCGGTCGTGACATCAAGAAGTACGCGCCGAAGTCCTACATCATTATGGTGTCCAACCCGCTGGACCTGATGACCTTTCACATGCAGAATGTGACCAAGTTCCCGAAGAACCGGGTGTTTGGCCAGGCGGGGGTGCTGGATTCGACACGTTTCCGCACGTTTGTCGCCATGGAGTTGGGTGTGGCGCCGACCGATGTGCAGGCGATGGTACTCGGTGGTCACGGTGACACGATGGTACCGCTGCCGCGCTACACGACCGTGAACGGTATCCCGATCAAGGAGTTGATCCCGAATGATCGTATCAAGGCTATCTCTCAGCGGACCGCTGGTGGTGGTGGTGAGATCGTCAAGCTGCTCAAGTCCGGTTCGGCTTTCTATGCGCCGGCGGCAGCTTCGGTGGAGATGTGCCGTTCGGTCTTCTCTGATGAGAAGAAGGTAATGCCGTGTTCGGCGTTCTTGACCGGCCAGTATGGTATCAAGGACATCTACATTGGCGTGCCGGTTGTGCTCGGCGCCAAGGGCGTGGAGAAGATCGTTGAGTTGAAGTTGAACAAGAGTGAGAAGTCGGCGCTGCAGAAGTCAGCCAAGACCTACAAGTCGCACCTGAAGATTCTCGGCTACTAAGAGGGACATTACATGGCAAGAGCAAAATACAAGCACATCGTGGTGCCGGAGGATGGCCAGCCCATCCAGGTAAAGAAAGGCAAGCTGAGCATTCCGAACAAACCGATCATCCCGGTTATTGAGGGTGACGGAATTGGTCGTGACATCATGAAGGCCACGCGTCGTGTCGTCGATGCGTCGGTGGAGAAGGCGTATCGCGGCAAGAAGCAGATCGCCTGGATGGATGTTTACGCCGGTGAGCGGGCCTACGAGCTGTACAAGGAGTGGATTCCGCAGGAGACATTTGACGCCATCCGCAAGTACGTCGTGGCGCTCAAGGGTCCGCTGACCACGCCGGTTGGTGGTGGTTTCCGTTCGCTGAACGTGACGCTTCGCCAGGTACTGAACCTGTACGCCTGCGTGCGGCCGGTCCGCTGGTTCAAGGGTGTCGGTTCGCCGGTAGTGCATCCGGAAAAGCTGAACGTGGTCATCTTCCGTGAGAATACCGAGGATGTGTACTCAGGTATCGAGTGGAAGAAGGGCACCAAGGATGCTCGGAAAGTCATCGACTGGTTGAACAAGTCGATGAAGCTGAATATCCGCAAGGACTCCGGTCTTGGTGTCAAGCCGATCTCGGTCGGTGGTACGCAGCGCCTGGTCCGCAAGGCGATCCAGTATGCGATTGACCGCAAGCGCAAATCGGTCACGCTGGTGCACAAAGGGAACATCATGAAGTTCACCGAGGGCGCCTTCCGCGACTGGGGTTACCAGTTGGCGATCAAGGAGTTCCGTTCCAAAGTGATCACCGAGGACGAACTCTGGGACAAGTACAATGGCAAGCAGCCGAAGACGAAGATTGTCATCAAGGACCGTATTGCCGACAGTATGTTCCAGCAGGTGTTGACGCGCAGTGATGAGTACGATGTTATCGCGACTCCGAACCTGAACGGTGACTACCTGTCGGATGCGTGCGCGGCGCAGGTTGGTGGTCTGGGTATGGCTCCGGGCGCCAACATTGGCGACTACATTGGCTTGTTTGAGGCTACGCACGGCACGGCGCCGAAGTATGCCGACAAGGATGTAATCAATCCGAGTTCGGTCATCCTGTCCGCGGTCATGATGCTCGAGTA
>WJKG01000171.1 GCA_014729205.1 candidate division GN15 bacterium
ACCGTAAATACCAACAAAAGCAGGATTATGTGCACATTAACCAGCTTGAGTGCTATCGCTCCCGGGAGGATAACGAACAGCGCCAGCGCCTCGGCCGCCAGATAGAATGATCGCCCCCGGCCCGGTCGCTCAGCCAGTTGCGAAGTGAACTCGTCCCTTGTCGTAACACCCACCAGACACTCTCCATTTAGCCTATCAACATGCAGTTCGGCAGGGCGGTTTCAATCTCTAGGTGGATTGGCGACAACTAACATTAGCCAAACACCACCGAAAACGAAAGGCGCCACCCCGATTCACACCGGGATGGCGCCCATTATAAGCTTGTAAAGCTGTCTGTTACTTCTTTTTCACCGGCTCTTGAATATCCTCCGTGATATTCGCCAGGCGCTTGGCATGCGCGACCTTGTCCTCGAGATTGGACGCCGCCCGTATCACCAGTTTGGCGCCATCAGGCGAACCGCCACCGTGCATACAGCCAGGCACCCCGGCACCTATCGTCGCCCATTCCACGAGCCGTGCCGCCCGGGCGCGAGACTCGGCCGACGCTTTCGCCTTCATGTACTTCTGGATCAAATGCCCATACTTCTTCGATGTGAAATCCTTGTAGGACGGCATGCACCCCGTCTCTGCGATACCACCGGCAATATCCTGAGCCAGTATATTGGTCTGGTAAGGGAGCGTGGCCACGTGCACCTTGTTCACATTGGACAACACCGTGTCGCACTGCCAGCCGCCCGATGGGTGCTTGCGTCCCATGGCCGCTGCGGCAATTCCCATACCGAACGTGGTCTCGTTGTTAATCGTCATTTGCGTTATCTTGTCCTGGAAGACCTTCGCGGAGAGTCCGTTAGCCCGTGCCGTAAGCACTGCTGCACCGATCTTCACATCCCCCTGGCCGGCTACACAACCGCCAATAGCGGAACGATAGGGACCGATGAAGTTCAAGACTGCACTCAGCGAATGCTTGTATTCACCAGCCATGAATACTCGTTCGTTGGGAATGAAGACATCCTCGAACAACAAGAAGGACTGTGTAATGCCACCATCGGCCACCGGATTGTCGAACCCGTCCTCTTCATCACGGGTGTCCGAAGGATGCCGTGTCTCAACAATCGTCAACCCCTCGGCATCGCGCGGAATCACGAAACTGACCGCGTAGTCCGCATCGGGCTCCTTGTAGCCGCTGCCCGGCAGTACGAATATCTCATTGGCCGCAGCAATACCGCAGATCATGAGCTTGGCGCCTCGCACCACGATACCGTCGTTGCGACGCTCCACAATATGGAGAAACGAATCCGCATCCTCTTGCTGAGACGGCGTCTTGGTTCGATCCCCCTTCGCATCGGTCAACGCGCCGGCCACGGTGATATCCCGTTCCTGAGCCTGCTTGAGCCAATCCAGCAGCCGCCCGTGATAATTGGTGCCCATCTCCTTGTCAATATCATAGGTGGTAATAAACATCGCATTGAGCGCGGTCCAGCCTACACACCGCCCGCCGGTGCAGGTACCGGTCATCTGGAATGCTGCCCGTTTCATCCGGGAGTTCTGCCACATATCCTCGGCAGATTCGATCAGCGAGAGATACCGGCTGATCGGCTCACCGGTCAAATGCGATTTAGTTACCAGCAGATCGCCGTACTTCTCGTCGTCATAGTGCTTGTATGTCCATCCGTGGCCACGCACAGTTCGTCGTGTTGCCGGATCGGTCGTAACATCCTCGATCAGGCGATCGAACTTGTAGATATTCGGCCGCATCGCCTGAAGCGACTCCAGGTATTGTTGGTAGGTTCTCAGCGCCATAGTCATACACCTCATCAAGACTGTGATTCATGCTTATGACCGAATATAGACGTAGCAGGTTGCTTTCACAAGTACGTCTAAAGTCCACATTCACAAAAAGAAACGGCGCGCTCTCACATGACAGCACGCCGTAAGACTTCACACAGACCGTCATCACAGCTTCAGGATAAGCTCCTTGGTGAAGGCCTGCTGACTGGAGTTGTTGGGGATCAGATCGGGCAGGTCATCCAGCATCCCAATACGCACGCTCACCGAATCCAGCCCGGCCATGTCCAGGTCCTGAGCCGCGAAAAAGCCGGTATTCAACTCGCGCGATAATACCACCGTGTGATGCCCGTTACTGTAGTCCCAGGCCGCCTGGATATCCCACCGACTCTCAGGGTCGGACTTCATCTGTCGAGCCGTCGAGCTGTCGATCACATAGCCCGGAATCGTCTGTCCCAGCGACCAGCCCGAGGTCGTATGTCCCGACCAGTCAGTCGTGGCCTCAGACAGGTATAGCGTATCTCCCGTGAAATCGGCTCCCTCCTCGGACAAGTACAATGGTCGGCCACTATTCAGAGGATTGTCATGGTATACGTGACTCCCGCCACCGTCCTTGATAAAGGACCCATCGCGATAGGTCAGCCCCTCCGCAAGACCGACCGTACCGGTTCGGTACGCCATCCAGCGCCAGGCATCCCACCCGCCATCGGGAGCACCGTCGAACATCACCAACAACTGGTCCTCGCCGAAATCGAACTCGGACTCGTCGCGAATCAGAGTCGCCGTCCCGTCACCCGTGATCACTCGCCACGGTGAGATCTTCACATTGATCTGCGGGTCAGCCCATCGACAGCGGAGAAACAGCTTGTCGCTGGTGCGAATAGCCTGCAGCTCAAACTCCTGTGGAAGCGCCGCTATTGAGGCAATAATGGCCCCCGAACGGCGCAGAGGAACCGTGTCGACCGCGACAGAATCCCACAGCGGATCGTCCACGTTATCTGTAGCCGGGGAACTGGTCGTAACATACGCCTGGATCTCCTGCTGCGCCTCACCCGGACCGGTCGGTCCATCACCTCCGTCGTCGCTGCTCGAACAGGCCAGAATAGAGAACATCGCGAATATTGCCAGATGGTGCACTCGACGCCACATAGATACTCACTCCTTTACTCTCAGCATTGTCATTAGCCCCTCTAAGATAATGGATCAGCCCCGACTTTTGAAGACCTTTTTACGCCAGCCGCTTGATCACGATCATCGTCAGGTCATCGAACATGTGCGTCGGTCCGGCGTACCGACGGACCGTCCGGTAAATGGCCTCCTCGATTTCGGTCGACTCCCTGTCTCGGTGCTCACGCACTACTTCGATCAGTCGCTCCAGACCGAACTCCACACCATCGGCGTCGAACACCTCCGTCACACCATCCGTATACCACACCACCACATCACCAACCTGCAGATAAACAGGCTGCTCTCTATAGATACCGGCCGGATCGACGCCCATGACCGGGCCACCTTCACGAAGATAGACAACCTCTCCCGATGCCCGCAACACGAACGGGAGGTTATGACCGCAGTTCGCATAGGTAAGAACGTGGTTCACAGAATCGAGCACACCATACACGGCCGTAACGAAGTTACCCGGTTTGATAGACTCACACATGAGTCGATTGACCTTCTCGCAAATCGTCCGAATCGAGTAGTTGTTACGAATCTCGGCAATCAGCGAGGCCCGATACGAGGCCATTATCAGTGCTGCCGGAATTCCCTTGCCGGAAACATCGGCAATAGCCACACCGGTCTGACCGTCGACGATCCTGATGAAACCATAATAGTCTCCACCCACCTGACCCGAAGATACATTCCGCCCCGCGACATCATAATCGGTGGTCTTCGGATCCTGAATCGGGAGGAAACTTCGCTGGATTTCCCGCGCGATATTGAGCTGCTCCTCGATCTTCTTACCCTGCAAAAGCCGGGTGTGGTTGCGGGCGCGCTCCACCGACACCGCCGCCTGGCTTGCAAACGCCTCAATCAACAGCAGGTCGTGCTTGCCGAATGAATCCAGGTGATCCGACTCCAGGTTGAGTACCCCGATAATACGATCATCCAGCATCATCGGTACCACGATTTCGCTATGGGTCTCGGGCCGGGAATTGTGATACCGGTCGTCTTTAGAAACATCGGGTACAATAACAGGTTGCCCGTCACGCGCCACATGACCAATCAACCCCTGGCCCACCTTGAGTTGCAGGTGAGGATCGACGGCAAAATCGTACCCTTCAGCATACCGCGAGTCGACCTCGTTCTCCTCCGGGTTCAGCAGGAAGACACCACCGGCATCATAGTCTACTACCCGCTTGAGCGAGTGCATGATCACCTGCAGCAGTTCGTCGAGTTCCAGACTGCCCGAGAGCTTCTTGCCCACCTCGTACAAGAGGTCCTTTTCCAATGCCTCCCGCTGTGCCATCCGATACAGGTGAGCATTGTCTATCGCCACCGCGATCTGGTTGTTCAGCCCCACCAGCGTGTCCAGATCAGCCTCGGTGAACCCGCCGTCATTCTTGTTAAACGCCTCCACCACTCCGATCATATGCCCCTTGGCAATCAATGGCACGCTGATCAAAGAGCGAATCTCCACCTGCATGCGATCCGCGTTTTCGTGCTCTACTCTCGGATCATTGGGCGCGTCATTGATGAGAATCGGTTCCCGGTACTGCGCCACCCAGTCCAGAACCCCCTGGCCAATCTCCCGTCGATACGTGGCTACCCGGCCCACATCCGCCTTCATATAGCGGATCTTCATGTCCGTACGTTCGTGGTCCACACGGAAGATCAGCGCTACCTCACAATCGGCTGCCGTCAAGACCAGCCGAAGGACGTTCTCAATCAGCACCTCGTAGTCCAGCGTGGAATTGAATACGCGCGCTGCTTCCAGAAGCAGCTTCTCGAGGCGAGTATGTTCAGATGGTTGACTCATCGATTTCGGCTGGCGGGCGAAAGCTCCGCCTGTCTCCAATTACTGCTGTACGTCATCCAGTCGTTCGTTTATGTGCTGCCATACCTGAGGCCAGGACTCATCGTAGCCGGCCTTCTGGTACTGCTCGCGGGCTCGTTTGAGATACGCAACTCCCTCTTCGTTGTTACCCGTCGCCAGGGCTACCTCGCCAAGATCCTCACACGCCTGTCCGATTGCGCCATGATCGCCGATCCGCTCCGCCCAGGCCAGCACCGGCCGCAGCCAACTAGCCGCCTTCTCGTACTCGCCCAGCTTCCGGTAGGCCATGCCAACACTATAGTCCGCCCAGAGCTTCCCCATTTCACCGGAATGCTGCCAGTGGTACTCACGGGCCTTGAGATACGCTGTGAGGGCCGAGTCGTACTTCTCGGTATCGTAGTAGGTCGCTGCCAGATTGTTCCACAATGGCCCGAGCCACGCCGTGACCTCGTAATCCTCCGCCAATTCGATACCCCGCTTGCTCCATTCAATCTGCTGTTCAGGCGTCTCGCTGACAATCACCATCATATTGGCAGCATCGACCGCCCGATTCCACAGCCCGTTGATATCGCAATAGCGCAGCAACGCCTGAAACGTCTCGCGTGCACTGGCCAGATCGCCGCCCTGCCACTCGAACCGACCGCGTACACCCAGATACCGCGACCAACCCAAAGGCTCCGATTCGCTTCCTCGAGCTTCTGCCTGCTTGAGCAGATCCTGGCCCTTTTCCACATTCCCCTGAATCAAACTGATCCGAGCCATCTGCGCCAGTGCCTCCACCTCTGCGGCAGGATCGGCCTGATCACGCCCCAGTTCAGCCGCCCTGGTATAGTGAGCAAAGGCACTATCGTAGGTGCGAGATGTGAACAGGCTGTCGGCCTGTTCCAGAGCCTGTTTCGCTTCCATCCCGGCGCCCTCCCTGGGTTCTATGTCAATCGCACCAACCGATGTCACCATTAACAGCATAAGCAGTGCAGCACTAAAGGCTCTCATATCTCACCTCCGTACAGTGGTTCTGACAACTCGGGCAAATATACGGCCATGTGGGCAAATTGCCACAAGATTCTCCCTTCGGATCATCTTACCCATTGACCCGCTAACGGCCGTAGTCTATATTCGCCATCGACAACTGTTTACCGAGGTTGTCCCCTCAACAGAAACAGGAAAACTGTCGATCACCTATGAAAGCACAAAATCCGGCCAGCAGCCCCGCCCAGAATAATCACGGACACCCATGCCTTTGGCATCAGGCCGAGGGACTGACCGGTGGAACACATTTGAGGATTACGTATGGCCAAGCAGCGTTCTAAGAAGGGTAAATGGTATCGCGAACTCGAAAGCAAGATCACGGGCGGCAAGGCCAACGCCGGCGTCATTGGGCTCGGCTATGTCGGCCTGCCTTTGTCGATCGAACTGGTACACGCCGGCTATCGTGTCACGGGATTCGATGTTTCCGACCAGAAAGTGAAACTGCTCAACCGCGGCAAGTCGGATATCGATGACGTCCCCGATTCGGCCGTAGCGAACGCCGTCAAGGGCAACAAATTCAGAGCCACTACTGACCCGAAGAAGCTGGCCAACATGGACACGATCTCAATTTGTGTCCCCACCCCGCTTTCCAAGACGAAAGACCCCGATGTTAGCTACATTCTTGCGGCCATGGACTGGGTGAAACGACATATTTCGAAGGGCACCCTGGTCGTGCTGGAATCCACCACGTATCCCGGAACTACCGAGGATCTTATCCTACCTATGCTCGAGGAAAAAGGTCTCAAGGCCGGCCAGGACTTCTTCCTGTGCTTCTCGCCCGAACGTGTCGATCCCGGCAATGCCACCTACACGACCAAAAACACCCCGCGAGTAGTGGGCGGGATTACACCCGAGTGCACAGCCATTGGTAAGCTCTTCTACGAACAGAGTATTCCCAACATTCACGGCGTATCGTCCACCCGAGCTGCCGAAATGGTCAAGCTCCTGGAAAACACCTTCCGCGCCGTCAACATCGGCCTGGTCAACGAGGTCGCCGTCATGTGCGACCGACTGGGACTCGACGTCTGGGAGATCATCGATGCCGCTGCCACCAAACCCTTCGGCTTCATGCCGTTCTATCCGGGGCCCGGCCTTGGCGGACATTGTATTCCTATCGATCCGCATTATCTGTCGTGGAAGCTGAAATCGTTGAACTACTACGCCCGCTTCATTGAACTCGCCGGCGATATCAACAGCCACATGCCCGAGTACGTGGTTGAGCGCATTGCCCGCATGCTCAACGAACGAGCCAGCAAAGCCCTGAATAAAGCCAACCTGTTTGTCCTGGGCGTGGCATACAAGAAAGACATCAAAGACGTGCGCGAGTCACCAGCTCTCGACGTGATCCAGCTCCTGGCCAAACAGGGCGCCCGAGTAAAGTATAACGACCCCTTTGTGCCCGAAATCGCCTGGAATGCCGGGAGCCATCGTTCCCAGAAACTGACCAAAGCAGCGATTGCGAAGGCTGACGCAACCGTTATCCTCACCAACCACTCCTCCTACGATTACCAGTGGATTGTGGACAATGCCAAGATGGTCTTCGATACTCGCAATGCCACCAAGGGGATCAGGCGCAATCGTTCCAAAGTGGAACTGTTGTAAGGAACAACTCCCATAGACATTATCTCGGCCCGCCTCTCAGGCGGGCCTTTCTTTTTCCCGACAGCTTCATGTTGGTGTCAACTATGCCGATCTCACTGATGAAGACGGGAAGTACGCAATGACAGAACAAACTGATACCTACACT
>WJKG01000172.1 GCA_014729205.1 candidate division GN15 bacterium
ATCCACCTCACGCAGGAACAACTCCTCGTCGTTGAATGGCGCGGCCGTAATGATGGGCGGTTCGGTGTCTTCGGGAAAGACAATAACCACCGTGTCCATCGTCACCGGTGGCATCTCGATGTCATACGTGATTTCCAGACTATACAGACTGTCCTGGAGGGCCCCGAAGTATGCATTCAGGCTGGCAGATTTCTCACGCCGAAACTCCAGGAAACCGAGGGCAGAAGCGTACTGCCCGACGTTCTCAAGCGACGACAGCAGGATATCGCCAGGACGACTGCTCAAGCCTGCAAGATCTATCTGAGAACTCAATCGTATTTTGAGCATCTCCCCGCTGACCGGTGCCGCTGAGATGATTTCCGGTAAGGCAGTGTCCTTAGTAGGTGCCAGTACCAGATACAAGCTGTCCATCGGCGGTTGCGCCTGTACGTTGACAGACCTTGCGGGCACTGCCCATCGTTCTTTGACTATGTCGAACATCTCATCGCGGTTCTTGTCCTGGAACGCGATGAGACGATACTCCTTGTTGGGCAGGTAGTTCAGATCAAATCTTCCGGAGGAGTTGGTCTCCGCCAGGTAGTCGGGAAAGATGCTGTCGAAGGCAGTCGCAGTGTCGATTCGGTCTCTGTCATACAGCCCGACCAGCACACCGGTCACCGGCTTGTCCTTGTCCAGCACGATTCCTCCCACGCGCCCCGAGTCAATGGTTGGTCCGGTGGCAAAAGCCATGGACATGGAGCTGTCCAGCTTGTTACCGCGAAGATCGGCGATAGCCGAGCTGACCGAGACAATGTAGGTGGTGTTATCCTGGAACGGTTGCGCTAACTCTATTTCCAGTCGGTCGCCGTGCCAGTGCAGATCGACCGGTTCACTCTGGCGAGGGGTAATGAAGACGGCATCCTTGGTACGCGGTTCGACCACGTATTCCGAGAAGTGGAGAATGATGCGATCCGAGGTTGGTACCGAAACCGCACCGCTGGCTGGCTCCGTTGCCAGCAACCGGGGGCCGATCTTGTCCGGTTCGCCGCCCGGTGGCGGAGCTTGCTCTGCGCATTGTTGTGTAGAAAAGGCGATGACCGCAGCAATGGTCAATAGTAGCACCTTACGAGCGAACGGGCTCAAGGATGGATTTTCTCCCTGACACTTTCGTTATCCGGATCCAGTTCCAGTGAACGCTCCCAGGCCTGACGGGCCTGCTCGGACTTGTCCAGAGCCTGGTAAACGTCGCCCAGATGATCGAACATCACCGGGTCGCTGTCAAGTTCAACTGCACGCTCAAGATAAACGAGAGCCTCCTGGTACTTGCCCATTCGATACAAGACCCAACCGTAACTGTCCAGGTAGGCGGGATTGTTCGGAGAAATCTCTATCGCCCGTTCGAGCAGCCCGTGCGCATATTGAAGCCTCTCGTTTCTGTCGGCGAGCATGTAGCCGAGGTAATTCAGCGATGGGGCGTGATTGGGGGCGTTCTCAAGGAGCTCCTCAAATGTCTCGACAGCTTGCTCATAGCGACCAAGCTGCTCATAGGCCGCACCCAGCCCGAACATGAGGCGCAGAGCGTTCTCCTCGGATTCCATCTTTTCCAGCCCGGAGCGATATGTCTGAATTTCTTTCTCCGGCCGCTCGAGCTGGCGGTATGCGAAGGCCAGGTCAATCCAGGCCTGGGCCGAAGTGTCTGCCATCTGTGTCACACGAGTGAACTGTTCGCGCGCACGCTCCCAGTCCTCCTGGAGTAGCGCGATCCGGCCGAGATAGTAATGATTAGCGCGATGGTACTCCCCGCTTTCCACGAGTTGCGTGAACAGCGAGTCGGCGTGGCGCAGTGAGTCGACTCCGTAGTACAATATGGCCAGGCGGCGAATATCCGAACGCCCCAGTGGGTTGAGATCGACCACCCGCGAGGCGTAGGTGATAGCCGAGTCGAAATTCTCTGCCTGCACGTAGATATTCACCATCTCGCGCAGAATGTGCATGTTCTCCGGATCAACTTCAAGCCCTTGACGGTAGTATACAACCGCCGAGTCAGTGTGACCCTCAACCTGATGCAGTTCGGCAATCGCGGAATACGAGTCGACGTTTTCTATGCCGGGGTTGGCCTTAATCGAGTTTCGGAAGGCATCGAATGCCTCCTCGATATTGCCGCGTGAGTATTCAATTCGCCCCAGATCAGTCCACAGTCGATACGAGTCGGGGCGATTGCGCAGTATGTTGCGATAGGCCCAGACGGTTGAGTCTGTCCAGTTCAGCTTGCGATAATACGCAGCCAGAAACGTGAACGATTGGGTATCAGTGCTGTCCAGGCCGACGGCGGCGCGATAAGCCTCACGTGCCGAGGATTCCTGCCCCATGGCACGATAACAGTGCCCCGCCATCTTGGCTGCCTCCACGTCGTCGTAGCCGATCGGCTTCAGTGTTTGCAATGCTTCCTCAAAGCGTTGCATTTGGTACTGAGCACGAGCCAGACTGACCCTTATCTCTCGGGACTCACGGAAGTACTTCAGCGCCCGCTGGTAATACTGAGAGGCCAGGTGCACATCGCCGGACATCTCTGCCAGATTGGCGTTGATATAATAGTGAAATGCTCTTCGATCCAGCTTGTCCTCAGGTCCGTCCCGGGCCGTTGAGACCAGAATCGGCTCTGATTCGGCCGTCACGTTGGGTCCGGGGCGCTGGTTGGTCTGTGCAATGGCAGCCGATGCAACCATCAGCGCCATTAGAGAGATGGCTATGAGCAATCGTGGTAATGTCACGAAAAGGTATCCTTTGTCCGTTGTCCGTCTCTGACAACCATCGACAGAAATGGGAATCGACGGAAGTCGGGGCTCTTCCTTGTTAACACGCCAATGGCCCTAAAGTTGCGGTCAGGATGGTATCAATCTGAGGAAGCGGCGCTTGCCGACCTTCAGCACCATCTCCCTGTCCAGAGCGAATTCGAAGTTAGCGTCGTTTATCTTCTCTCCATCGAGGCTCACCGCGCCAGATTGAATCAGCTTGCGTGCCTCGCCATTAGATTTGGCAAGACCAGCACCAGAGATCAGACGCACCAGGTATATTGCTTTGGGCTCAAGCTCCAGTTTCTGAAGATCCTCCAATCCAACAGTCGGCATATCGTCGGGAAGCTCCTTCTTGGAGAACACTCGTTCGAACTCTTCTCGGGCTACTTTTCCCTCTCCCGGCAAATGATACATGTCGACAATGGTCTCCCCGAGCTTCTTCTTGATATTCATCGGGTTTACGTTGCCGGATTCAAGCTGCTGCTTGATCCGCTGAAGGTCCTCGGCCGGCACCTCGGTTGTCAGTTCGTAGTAGGAGTAGATCAG
>WJKG01000173.1 GCA_014729205.1 candidate division GN15 bacterium
GCTTAGGTACGTCGTACTCTCCCAAACCGCCATATAAATACAGCGTGGTCAACCCCGTGCTCAAGACTCGCCGCTGGTGGAAGACCCGGATTCGGTACCGTACGAAGTCATAGTTTCCACCTGTGACATCGGGGTCGGAGTACTCCACGCCAAACTCTATCTTCGAGTATGGCCGGTCGAACATTCGGCGCATGCGGCCCTGGTCCATCATCAAGGGGCGCGAGTCATAAAACGCCGTCAACTCTATCGAGCGCAGCTGACCATCATCTATGGCTGGATTGGCGCGGGGTTGTCCCTTGTTATCATCGTTGACGAAGACACTGTAGTCGGTGGCTATTCCAAGCGAGGAATGCTCCTGGTGGTGATAGCTCAGTCTCAGGTCCGTTTGCGGCAGTACCTTCGATTGTATGTGAGCGCTGATTCCCTCAGCGTGGTAGTAGTCGATCGGGCTCGTTTTGCTCAGCAGCGCATCGAGCGTATAGTTAAAGGTCGAGTCGGTGAGCAGCGTTGGTGTACGCCTGATCTGATCCTGCCAGTGCAGCCCGACTTTTATCCGATTCCGAATGTCGAGAGTGTGCACAAAACCGTAATGGTGTTGCCAGAACTCGCTGTCGATAGCGTAGCCGGAGGCCAGGCGAAGATTCCACCGCGGATGGAAACGGTCGGTCTGTACTCCCAAGCCCAGATAGTGGCCCTCGACGCGCGAGAAACGATAAACATCCGGTTGCATGATTGGTACCAATGCCAATGATCCGAGCGTCTTTAATCCTGCAAGCCATAGCGGATCGGGTACACTTTCCAGTGAATCTATACGCTTGTATGCCGACTCGATATCTGATGTTAAGGGGACGAGTTGCGCACGGTTCCATGTTGCCGTGTCGACATCATCCGCCCCGCGTGCGACCTCCAACTCGAACTCATCGAACTCGACAGGCTCCATCTGCTCCTCGAACTTGTAGTCGTGCAGGGCTGCCAGGTAGTCGACGTCAAACTGCAGATTAAAGGGGAGGCCAATAACGATATCCATCGTCACGTGGATTCTATCCGGCATCCAGTATCGCCCGTCGAATAGCTGAAAGCGTTGTGCATAACGCAGATTCTCGACAAACTGTGTTTCCACACCCTCCGAAACACCCACATCCACACCAACCACGGCGTAGCTGGAATCAGCAATGTCAATGGTTCCGACGAACAGCGGCGACATCGGGTTCTTGGGCTCGACCTCCAGCCGGAATACTGCCTGGCTGTCGATGTACACGGTATCCATCAAGTAATAGTCGTAGTGGTCGAGAGCGTCCCTGGCAGTTGGGGAAACAACTGAGTACGGTCCCAGGTCGAGACGATTGGCATTGAAGTTAAGGATTCGTCCCACCGTCACCAGGTTCTCCTGCGGAGCCATATTGGCGGTCTGTCTTCGGGACAGGATGACCTCCTTATACTTGTCGGGCTGTTTCCAGAACGCTTCCAATTGTGTCTCGGTCACCAGCATGACGGCGCTGTCGCCCTCCTTCTCGGGATCACGAATCACGAGCCTCGTGTATGCATCAAACTGATAGCGCTCCAGACTCTCCAACAAATCCTGCTTACGCGCAATAGCTTCCAGGATGATGCGCTGGCCGGCCGAGTACGCCTGATCGTATACCTTGGTACCGGGGAGCGTGATCACCGTGGGATTAAGGCGAATGTCGCGAGTGATGTCTTCTTCATCAACGGTCAGCTGTATAGTCTGCGAATGGTAGGAAACGTGACTGAATCTTATCTGCCAGTCACCAGGTTCCAGGCGAAGGCGGTATTCACCTTCCTCGTTTGACAACATGGCCTGACTGGTACCTTTGACACGAATTGTCGCCAGTCCGATCGGCTCGTTTGTTTGAGCATCAGTAATACTGCCTTTGAGCACTGTGGCCGAGAGAGTTGATCCGATTACAACGAGTATGACCACAAACAAGACGGTTTTCATTGCGTTTTGAGCCCATTTTTCAATTGCGGGTTTGCTTGTCTCTGTCTTGACGCTGATTATTGCCGGTAGTTTCAGCAATAGCAAATGCCGATTGCGCGTTTTTCTGGATTTTCGCATGAAGAAAACAGATTATAGTAGCGGAACCCGACCCGTACTTCGCTGTTTCCCATTTAAGATGAAGTCATCATACGTGTCACAACCCGAGGCCAAGACGGCCATTGCCCGATCGGGCGCTGCAGAAAGCACACTGGCTGGTACCATTTCAGCCTATCTGCTTTTGACCAAGCCTTCGATCATGCTGCTGGTTCTCTTCACCGGTGCTGCTGCCATGGTGGTAGAAGGTACCTTCCTGCTCAGGCCAGTCGATTTTGGAATCGTGCTGCTGGGGCTGTTTCTTGCTGGCGGCTCCGCAAATGCGCTCAATCAGTATTTCGAACGCAGTATCGATAGCAATATGACCCGCACGAGGAAGCGCCGTCCGCTGCCCATGGGCACCATTTCTCCAGTTCGAGCCCTGCTCTTTGCTATCACCATTGGTATTCTCGGCGTTGTGATATTCGCCCTGAGGTTCAACTTGCTTACGGCAGGACTGGCGCTGTTCACCATCGTCTTCTACAGTTTCTTCTATACGCTTTGGCTGAAACCTCGCACCACGCAGAACATTGTCATTGGTGGTGTGGCCGGGTCGATGGCACCAATCGGTGCCTGGGCAGCCGCTACCGGAGAATTGGCGGTGGCGCCCTTTATCATGTTCTTGATCGTGTTCCTGTGGACGCCTCCCCATTTCTGGTCGCTGGCGCTGTTTTGCCGCGATGATTACCGTCGGGTAGACCTGCCCATGCTGCCAGTTATCAAGGGTGACCAGGCAACTCTCGACCAGATCTTCTGGTACACGCTCCTGCTTGTTGGCAGCAGTCTCAGTCTGGTGCTGTTTGGCGGTGGCTGGTTGTACCTGGCGGTGGCGCTCTGGTTGGGTTGGGTATATATCGGAAAGGCCTGGCGGGCCAAGCGGGATGGTCAGGTTACTGCCGCGCGTGATCTCTTCAAATTCTCGCTCGTCTATCTCTTCGCGGTTTTCACAGCCATAATCGTCGATGCGCTGTTGCCCGCCGCACAGTTTCTACCGCGCCTTCCGGTGCTCGGCTGATCCACACTGTCTTCATTCCTCGCTGCTCGACACTCCTTCGACACCCTTCTGGGTTCCGATTCGCAGACAAACATCCTTAACCCGCACAAAGCACTGATAACAGCAGGAAAACCACGCCTTGTATGGTTTTGTCAATAGTACCTGGTAGAGTGTGACCAATAATCTCTACGTCGTTCCGCTCACCGTGTATTGCGATGGTCCATGTTGTTTACCTCGGTGTAAAAAAACGACCCAATTCGAATAACTTTGTGGACATCGTCACAAAATCCCATATATTGGCCCCATTGTGCTAACGGGAGGGACCCATTATGCGTCGCGCCGGTGTTGCGCCGAACGCATGATGTCTGCTATAGTGAACGTGGTGATGTAGGAAGGGTGTTTTGGCCCAGATCTTTCCACGCTGGACAACACGCTTGCCTTTACTGGCTGCGGTCGTTGTCGTCGCGGTGATTGTTGGCGGAGTTGGTTTCTTCTGGTACTACGGATCTCCCGAGTACAGAAACGTAGGTTATCGACCCTCGCAGCCGGTGGCTTACAGCCACAAGTTGCATGCTGGTGATCTGGGGATTGACTGCCGGTACTGTCATACATCGGTCGAGTATTCTGCGAGCGCCATTGTTCCCCCGACTCAGACGTGTATGAACTGTCACGAACTCATTCTTACCGAGAGCGAGAAGCTCCTTCCTGTCCGGGAAAGCTGGGCAACCGGCATGCCGATTGAATGGGTCCGTGTAAACAAAGTGGCAGATTACGCCTTCTTTAATCACAGTGCTCACATCAACAAGGGGATCGGCTGTAAGAGTTGTCATGGCAATGTCGCACAGATGGAGAAGGTCATGCAGGTGGAGCCGCTTTCCATGGGGTGGTGTTTGGAATGTCACCGCAATCCGGATCCACACTTGCGACCGCTGGATAAGATCACCGATATGAAGTGGCAGCCGGGTCCGGACCATGCTGAGTTTGTTGAACGCGTTAAGAATGAATGGAAAGTCGACCCGCCGGTCGATTGCTCAGGGTGTCATCGATGAGTAAGCACGACGACAAGAAGCAGGCGACTGGCAAGGAATACTGGCGTTCGCTGGATCAACTGGCCCAGACCGAGCGCTACAAGGAGTTCCTGCACCGCGAATTCCCCGAAGGCGCCTCGCAGAACAACAACGCCTGGTCTCGGCGCAACTTCCTTGGCATCATGGGAGCCTCGCTGGCCCTGGCCGGTCTGACCGGCTGCAGGCGGCCCGAGGAGAAAATCGTTCCCTATGTCAAGCCGCCGGAGGAAGTCATCCCCGGCATCCCGCAGCAGTACGCTACCGCCATGCCGTTCGGTTTGGATGCGTTCGGACTGGTGGTGGAAAGCCATGTCGGTCGACCGACCAAAATCGAAGGCAACCCCCACCATCCATCGACACTCGGCGGCTCCAATGTCTTCATGCAGGCAGAACTGCTGACCATGTACGACCCCGATCGATCGAAGCTGGTCCTGAACAGCGGCAGGGAGTCCAGCTGGGATAACTTCGTCGCCTGGTGGCGTGAACGCGCCGAGCTACACCAGGCCGACAGTGGACGTGGCCTGGCGGTACTGAGTGGCCCGTTTGCCTCTCCCACGTTGTACCGATTGAAGAAGGAGTTCCTGCGCGCCAACCCGGATGCGCAGTGGGTGAGTTGGGAGCCGATCTCTGAAGAGCCGATGATTGAGGGGATGCGCCTTCTCACCGGCGAACCGCTGATGCCAATCTACTCGCTCGATAAAACCGAGGTTATCGCTGCGTTTGACTGCGACTTCGTCTATACCGAGCCTGGCAGCATTGTGAATTCGCGCCGCTTTATGGACGGACGGAGGATCAAAGAGCAACACGATCCCATGAACCGCCTGTATGTCGCCGAGGCAGCCTTCACGCCGACCGGTGCGGTGGCGGACCATAGACTTGCGCTGCAGGCCGGCCGCATCCCCGCGTTACTGATGGGTCTTGCGGAGGCGCTGGCGAATCTCGGCGAGGACATTGACATATTCGGCAATCAGCGCCCACCGCAACTGACGGCGCACGAGCGCGCCTGGTGTCTCGAACTGGCTAAAGACATGCTCATTCGTAATGGCCGAGCGGTGGTCATGGTCGGACGCAAACAGCCGGCCCACGCACACGCTATAGCCATGGCAATCAATGCCACCCTGGGACAGATTGGTCAATCGGTGTCGCTCAAGCGCATAAAGGAAGCATCGCTGCCTGACACCGAGGCGTTGGCATCGCTCATCAACGATATGAAGGGTGGGCGAGTGAAGACCCTGCTGACGATCGGACTGAACCCGGCCTACAGTGTCCCTGGCAGCCTGGACTTCGCTGGTGGTCTGGAAAGGGTCGAGCACACGGTTCACATGGGATTGTACGCCGACGAAACCGCCGCCAGGTCAACCTGGCATCTGCCGCAGGCACACTTTCTCGAAAGCTGGGGAGATGTGCGTGCCGCCGATGGTACGTTGACCTTCATGCAGCCACTGATCGCGCCTTTGTACGGTGGGCACTCCGATGTAGAACTGTACTCGCTCATGGCAACCGGTCGCGATCTGGCCGGCTACGATATCGTTCGCGAGACCTGGCAGGGACGATTCCAGCGCGGTCTGTTCGAGAGTAAGTGGCAACAGGTCCTGCATGATGGTATGGTCCGCGACAGTGCTACGGAAGATGAAAACACCGGTCTGCGTTTCAGTCGACTCGTGCAACATCTGGCACGGCACCCGATTCAGGCACCTGAGGCCGCCATCGATGAGCTGGTGCTGACGCCGTCGATGGCTACCTTCGATGGCCGCTACGCAAACAACGGCTGGCTGCAGGAATGTCCCGACCCGGTGACCAAGCTGGCATGGGACAATGCCGCCTGCCTGGCGCCGCCTATGGCGCAACGACTCGGTGTGAAGAACGAAGACATGGTGTCGGTGACGATGCATGGCAAGACGGTCGATATGCCGGTGTGGATCGTTCCAGGCCAGGCCGATCACACGGTTGTCACCGCTCTCGGGTACGGACGCACCGCTGCCGGCAAGGTTGGCAACGGTGTCGGCGTTGACACCTATCCGCTCAGATCGCACCACGACGCCTATGTGCGACAGGGGGTGAAGATTTCCCGCTCCTCGGGCACGTACCTGCTGGCCAACACACAGGATCACGGTAGTATGGAGGGCCGTCCGCTGGTGCGGGAAATGCAGGTTCAGGATTACAGGAAGCACCCCGAGACGATCCAGCATATGGAGGAGCATCCCCCCTTGAAGTCGCTCTGGAAGGAGCACGATTACAAATCGGGCTATCAGTGGGGAATGAGTATTGACCTGAACGCCTGCATCGGCTGCAATGCCTGCACTCTGGCGTGCCAGGCTGAGAACAACATCCCGTTGGTCGGCAAAAAGCAGACACGCAAGGGTCGCGAGATGCACTGGATTCGAGTGGATCGCTACTTCACGGGCGAAGTTGGACAGCCCGAGATGGTGCACCAGCCCGTTCCATGCCAGCACTGCGAGAATGCCCCGTGCGAACAGGTGTGTCCAGTCGCGGCGACAGTTCATGATAGCGAAGGCCTGAATCTGATGGTGTACAACCGATGCATCGGGACACGGTATTGCTCCAATAACTGTCCCTATAAGGTGCGACGATTCAACTTCTTCAACTACACCAGTGATTACGCCGAGACGATCAAGATGGCACAGAATCCCGATGTGACGGTGCGCTCACGCGGCGTTATGGAAAAGTGTACCTATTGTTTGCAGCGCATCAACGAAGCGCGCCAGATTGCCAAGAAGGATGGCAATCGCCAGATTCGCGACGGTGAGATCCAAACCGCTTGCCAACAGGCTTGCCCGACCAATGCTATCGTCTTCGGCAATATCAATGATCCCGACAGCGAGGTGTCCAGGACACGGGCACGCAACCGCACCTACTACATGTTGGCCTATTTGAATGTGCAACCACGGACTTCATATATGGCAAAGCTGCGCAATCCGATGGAGTCAATGCTGCAGGTAGAGAAAAAGTACGGAAAGCAGGGTGGTAAGGCATGAGCCGGGAGCCGAAACCAGTATCGCACGCTGTTGACGAAGTGATCATTCCCGGTGATCCCTCCTTCCATGATATCACCAACCAGGTGAGTGGGATTGTCGAGGGCAAGACTACTAAGACCTGGTACCTTTTGTTTACAGTCTCGGCCCTTGTGGCGGCATCATTGGTTTTCCAAATCGGCTATCTGTTCTGGGAAGGAATTGGTATCTGGGGCTTGAATATTCCGGTTGGCTGGGGATGGGCTATTGTCAATTTCGTGTTCTGGGTCGGTATCGGTCATGCTGGTACATTGATCTCCGCCATCCTGTTTATGCTCCGCCAGCGCTGGCGTACCTCGATTAACCGCTTTGCCGAGGCGATGACCATCTTCGCCGTGATATGCGCCCTGCTCTTCCCGGCAATTCACGTTGGTCGTATCTGGGTTGTCTACTGGATGGCCCCCGTGCCAAATCAGATGGCCATGTGGCCCAACTTCCGCAGCCCTCTGCTGTGGGACTTCTTCGCGGTTGGAACGTACTTCACCGCCTCGTTGATGTTCTGGTATGTCGGCCTTATTCCGGACCTGGCCACGATCCGCGACCGAGCCACCAGTAAGATCAAGAAGATATTCTATGGCATCTTCTCACTCGGCTGGCGCGGCGGCAATCGCCAGTGGCGCCACTACGAACTGGCCTACCTGGTTTTGGCCGGTGTTTCTACGCCGCTGGTGCTTTCCGTACACAGTATCGTTTCGACCGACTTCGCAACCTCGGTACTTCCCGGATGGCATACCACTATCTTCC
>WJKG01000174.1 GCA_014729205.1 candidate division GN15 bacterium
AGACGCCTTTGACGACCTCGTTGCCTTCCACCTCCACGTGGACATCCTTAAACTCAAACAATGGCTTCTTGTCAGACATGGACTATCAATCCTTCTCTATGATTACTTTTCATATCTTCTCTACTGCAAATTCTCGCCACGAGTCTCCTGTGGCTCCGATTGTTCGGTCAGCAAGATGCTGGAACCGGACAGTCCCGAACCTATCTCCGGCTGGTCATCCAGTACATCCTGAAGCGTGCGTGTTCGGAGCTGTTCGGAGATAAATCCCGCGAGACCGTCCAACACGTTGTGAACACTGCACTGGTCCTCGTGGACACATCGGTCGAGTTGCCCCGTGAACTTCTCGCAATGGTTGGGGTCGATCAATGGGCCGCCCAGGGCTGTGATGACCTCGAGCAGGTTGATACTCTCCGGCGCGCGGGCTATCGTGAATCCGCCCGTGCGACCGCGCTCGGCGGTTACCAGGCCTTCCTTGCGCAGGATGCTCAGCAGCTTGGACGCATACGGCACAGAGAGTCCCTCCTGCTCGGCGACCTCGGAGATAGACATTTGTCCCTCGCGGCCGCGACGAGCCAGCGCCAGCAAGCATCGGAGTCCGTATTCTTCTAAAGCTGAAATCCTCATATTCTCAAAATCTCTGTTCTTCCGGCATTTTCAGCTCATCCAAAACATCACCTGGTCGGTCAGGATAAGCAATTATTACCAATCCGTAAAGTATTATTCTTAACATCTTACGAAATATCTGGTTCCATAAATCGGGACCGGAGAATGCGAATCGCGGCGAGTAATGACTATCAGTGATCGGGGCGGTCGGACCAGGGCGTGACGGTACCCACGAAAGTGCTCTGGGCGCCATTGGCCATCGCTTTGAGCACGCCGTGAGCAATTTCGTCATGAGTGAGCCAACGCGGACCGTGGTCGGCCATCTTCCAGCCGAGGATAATTTCATGGTAGATAACGTGATCGAGCCGACTGGCGAACCGTCGTGACCGGAACGAGCGTCTTTCTTCGCTCAGTGATGGATCGGCGGCGGAGGAGCCGAGAATGTCCCAGTACTGGCAGGTATGCTGGATCGTATCAAGGAATTCTGCCAGTTGGCCGGTGGCCTGGGGTGCGGGGGTGTCGTGGATGTTGCTGATGGCGTTGTCGTATGGGCCATGGATGGCGGTTGTGGTGTCGAGTTTTTCGATCATCTGGGCAGCGTCGCGGTAGTCGTGATGGACGGCGTTGAACTTGCCGCCGACCGCCTGGACCCGTTCACCGAGCGAGATGAGGCCGTCGGAATCGCGTGCGACGACTGTTACGGTGTGCTTCTGGCGGGCGAGGCCGACCGCCACTCCGGCCAGCATGCCGGTTCCGCCGACTATAAGGGAGTGAGACACGGGGTCAGGTGTCCTTTCCATGAACAATTTTGTTGGTCAAGGTACTTGCTGGTTGTGCAGATCGCAAGCGCTTCAGGCAAATCCGCCAAGCCCCTTGCCTTCGACGGCCCAAACCACTATAATTGTGAAACTATTCACACAGTTGGTCGCACGATGCCATGTGTGAGGAACGCTGAACGAATGCGAACTGATATAGACAAGGCAGGACGACTATGAAAGAACTGTTGTCGGGCAATGAGGCAATAGCCCGCGGTGCCTGGGAAGCCGGGGCTCGTATGGCGGTTGCCTACCCCGGGACGCCTTCCACCGAAATCCTCGAGACAATGGCTGCTCGGCATCGCGAGGTGTACTCGCAGTGGTCGCCGAATGAGAAGGTGGCCTACGAGGTGGGGATCGGTGCCTCGCTGGGTGGAGCGCGAACGCTGGTCTGCATGAAGCATGTGGGCGTTAACGTGGCCGCGGATCCATTCATGACGCACGCGTATACCGGTGTCAATGGTGGTTTCGTACTGGTGACGGCCGACGATCCCGAAATGCACTCCTCCCAGAACGAGCAGGACAATCGCCTCTATGCACGTTTCGCCAATGTGCCGATGCTGGAACCATCGGACTCACAGGAAGCGCGCGACATGACGATGGCTGCTTTCCAGATTTCCGAGGAATTCGATACTCCCGTGATTGTCCGTGTAACGACACGCATATCGCACTCCAAGGGTGTCGTTGGTGTGGGCGATCGCAAGCCCGGTCCGGAGAAGCAGTTTGAAAAGGACCCACCGAAGTACGTGATGGTACCGAACAACGCACGGCAACGCCATGTGGTCGTTCGCGACCGGCTCGCAAAACTCGAGAAGTTCACCGAGATGACGCAATTCAATGTGCTCGAGGAAAACGGCTCGAAGATTGGCATTATCTCCGGTGGCGTCGCGTACCAGTATGCGAAAGAAGTCTTGCCCGATGCCGACTATCTCAAGCTCGGCTTCAGCTACCCGCTGCCGCTGGATAAGATTCGCAAGTTTGTTGAATCGCATGACACGGTGCTGGTTGTCGAGGAACTGGAACCGTTCTACGAGGATCAGATCCGCGCGGCCGGCATTATGGTCGAGGGAAAGAAGTACTTCGGCCACCTGGGCGAGCTGTCGCCGTATCGGGTAGCAGATGGTATGAAGGCCGCCGGGATTGTCGATACCGTAGCGGTCAGCAAGATCGCCCCCGCGGAGAATATGTTCCCGCGTCCGCCGGTGTTGTGTCCGGGGTGTCCGCATCGCGGAGCCTTCATGGCCCTGCGCAAGCTCAAGGTCGCTGTCACGGGCGACATTGGCTGCTATACACTCGGCTTCACCAAGCCACTGGGAGCTATGGACACCTGCGTCTGTATGGGGGCGTCGATAGGCACTGCCATTGGTATGGAAAAGGTGCACGGGTATGCCAAGGGGACGGTGGCCGTAATCGGCGATTCCACTTTCCTGCATTCCGGCGTCACAGGCCTGATGGACGCTGTCTACAACAACAGCAATGTCACCGTCCTCATTGTCGACAACAGCGCCACCGCCATGACCGGCGGGCAGCAGCACCCGGCGACGGGACGAACCCTCATGGGCGACGAGGCGGGTAAGATCGATATCGGGCAGCTGGTGCAGGCGATGGGGGTAAAGAACTACCGTCCGGTGGATCCCTACGATTACGACCAGGTACTCAACACCATTAAGGAAGAAATGGCCAACGATGGGCCCTCGGTGATTCACACGCAGCGGCCGTGCGTGCTGATGCCCAAGCGCATCATGGAGGAGCCATATACAGTGGATCTCGAGAAATGCACCGCCTGCGGCGCGTGCTTCCGAATTTCATGCCCGGCTATTATGGCCGCCAAAGAGACCAATGAACGTGGGCATCCCAAGGCGATCATTGATGCATCCCTGTGTACCGGGTGTACGCTGTGTTCACAGATTTGCCCCGAGGAGGCAATCATCCTTAAGAGCCAGATGGTAGAGGCATAGGTGATATCATGGAAAAAGACCATTTCGATATTCTGATTGTCGGCGTGGGCGGCCAGGGTGTACTGTTGGCCTCCGAGATTATCTCTGAGGCGGCGATCGCGGCCGGCTACGATGTCAAGAAATCCGAGGTGCACGGCATGTCACAGCGCGGGGGCATTGTAACCTCGCACGTGCGCGTGGCGCCGAAAGTGTACTCACCGACCATCCAGCAGGGCACGGCCGACATAATCCTGGCCTTCGAACAGGCCGAAGGGCTCCGCGCCGTCAACTGGATGAAGCCCGAGGGCGTGGCGATTGTGTCTACCACGGCGCTGATCCCGGCCATCGTGACCTCATCGAAGCAGTTCGATTACCCGGAAGACGCCCTGGACCAGCTCAAGGCGAAGGCGGACAATGTGATCGTCGCCGAAGCGGATCGCATTGCCGGCGAACTGGGCAATCCACGCCTGGTGAACACGATTTTGCTGGGTGTGATGTCGGCGCTGCTGCCGATAGACCGGGAGGTCTGGCTGGACACCATCAAGAAGAAGGTCAAGGAACGCTTTGTGGAAATCAATCTCCGTGCGTTCGAGCGAGGCGAACAGATCCAGCGCGAATCGGTAGTCTCATGAGCATGGGAGGAGCGTGATGTCGCACCACATGCTGATCATCAACCCCGGGTCGACCTCGACCAAGGTGGCGCTGTTCGATGGCAAGAAGAAGCTCTCTGAACAGGTGATCCGCCACGAGGGTGAGAAGCTTCGCAAGTTCGATAATGTGGCTGACCAGTTCGAGTTTCGAATGGAGGCGATTGATCCCTGGATCGACTCGCTGAACCTCCAGCCGGTCGATGTCAAGGCGGTAGTCGGTATCGGCGCGCCGCTTCGACCTCTTGAGGGTGGTTCATACGCTATCAACGATCGCATGCTTGAAGAATTGCAGCAGCGGACGTGGTCCAACCACGCCTCGAACCTGGGAGCCATTATCTCGTTCTATCTCGGCGACCGCTACGGTGTGCCCGCCATGATTGTCGATCCCATTACGACAGATAACTTCACTGAGCTGGCCCGTGTCTCCGGCATCAAGGAGATTAAGCGGAAGTGTCGCTCCCACGCTCTGAACCTCAAGGAGGTTTGCCGGCGCCAGGCGGCCAGGGCCGGTACGACGCTCGAGGATGTGAATTTCGTTGCTGTTCACATGGGTGGCGGTATCTCGGTGGCGGCACTCGCCAGGGGCCGAGTAGTCGACGTCAATGACGGTTTGCTGGGAATGGGGCCATTTTCACCGGATCGGTGCGGCGCTGTTCCCATTGGTGGATTGGTCAAACTGTGCTACTCCGGGAAGTACAGCGAAAAGGAGATGCTGGACAAACTGTCCAAACACTCCGGTCTGGTGTCATATCTCGGTGAATCGGACCTTCGCAAGGTGGAAGAGATGATCGATGCCGGCGATGAGCGGGCGGAGTTGTACTTCAATGCTATGGCGTACCAGATCGCCAAGGAGATCGGAGCCGCGGCCGTGGTGCTGGAGGGTGAGTTCCAGTCCGTGGTTCTCACTGGAGGTATGGCAAACTCTGAGCGGTTGGTCGATCAGGTCGCGCGGCGAATTGAGTTCCTGGGCGACATTCATGTAGTGCCCGGTGAGTTCGAGATGGAAGCGCTGGCAGCCGCAGGGTATCGGTTCCTGACCGGCGAGGAAGACCTGAAGGAGTACTGATGGCGGATGATCCCATACAGTCGGCCCAGGAATTGATTGACGCCGCTCGACGCATTGCGGATGCCGGTCGCAAGAAGCGGGTTGCTGTGGCGGCGGCACAAGACGTTGACGTCATCGAGGCAGTTTCACAGGCCGAGGCCGACGGCTTTCTGGATGGTAGCCTGATCGGCGATGAACGAACGATTCGGTCGCTCGCAGAAGAACGTGGCATTACCTTGGACAATTTGGAAGTCATCGCGCAGGACGATGTCAGCAGCGCGGCACACCGGGCGGTTGGCATGGCCGCCAAGGGCGATGCCGATGTTGTCATGAAGGGTTTCCTGCCAACTTCGGCGCTGCTGCGAACAGTGCTCGACAAGCAGTACGGGCTGCGGGGCAGCGGGACGATATCGCATTGCGCCGTGCTGGATATCCCTGGGTATCACAAGATGCTCAACTTCACCGATGGTGGCATGGTGGTGGCACCAGATCCAGAGCAGAAGTACCAGATCCTGTCCAATGCCGTGACAGTCGCCCGTGCAATGGGGCTCAGCCCCGTGAAGGTGGCCGTCTCCGGCGCATACCACCAGGCGGTGGGAGCTGTGGCGCATAATGCGTCCGATCAGGGGTTGGTGGTGAAGCGCGCTCGAGAGAACATGTCTGATATCGAGATCACCGGTCCCATGCCGCTCGATGTATCCACCTCGCGCCGTGCAGCCGAAGCATACGGAGTGGACCACCCGGTTGCGGCTGACGCTGACATTTTTCTTGTCAACTCAATCGAGGAATGCAACATCACTTGCAAGGCGCTTATCAATTTCGCCCAGGCCATATTCTGCGGCGTTGTAGTGGGAGCACGAATACCGGTCTCATTGGTGTCGCGAACTGATACCGTCATGAACAAGAAAGCCTCACTGGCCCTGGCGTGCGTTCTGGCTGATTACTACGCACAGACCGGGCACTGGGACAAGCAGGGGGGAGCGTCATGAGTGTCGGCATAGCAGGATTCGATCGCATCCGCGACCTCGTTAGCAAGCGACTCGAGGGGAAGGAACCACTGCGCACAGCGCTGGTGGTGCCCTCGTCGACCGAGGCAATCAAGGCCATTGCACAGGCAGCGTCGGAAGGATTGATAGCTCCTGTGATCGTCGGGGATGCCGCGCTGTGCCGCCAGACAGCGGATGAATGTGGCGCCGATCTGGCGAGCGCGGAGTTCCTTGACCTCAATCAGCCGGATATGGCCATGATGACCGCGTTTCAGATGGCTGCAAAGGGCGAGGTGCAGGTAATCGTGAAAGGGCGCGGTTCGACGGTTGATTTCCTCCAGCACCTGTTGAGTGAGGAGGCGCGGTTCGTCAAACCGAAATCGCTGGTGACGCACGTTGCAGGTATTAAGCCCAAACGATATGACCGCGTGCTCTTTGTCAGCGACGCAGCGGTAGTACCACAGCCGGACTTGAAGACCAAGATCCCCATGTTGTCGAACCTGATAGGTGTTTGCCAGGCGTGCGGTTTGGAAAGGCCGAGAGTGGCTGTGCTGGGAGCGGTGGAAGTGGTCTACCCGCAGATGCAGGCCACAGTCGATGCCGCCGTGCTTGACAAGATGGCTACGCGCGGCCAGATCAAAGGTGCGTATGTCGATGGGCCGCTGTCCTTTGACTGTGCCATCGACCGCGCCGCTGCTGAGGCCAAAGGCATTACTGATTCACAGGTGGCAGGCCAGGCGGATGCCATGCTGACGTCCAATATCGAGACGGCTAATGGCATTCTGAAGGGTATGAAGCTCTACGGCGACGCTGACGTAGGTGGTGTGCTGGTCGGTGGCGCGGTTCCGGTCGTGATCAATACCCGGTATGACGAGCAAACGACTCGCTACCATTCACTGCTGATGGCGCTGGCTGTCGCGTCTACGTAAGCGCTTCGTTAAAGGGGCCGCAAAAGCCTGTCAATCAGGCCCAAATGGCCGCCTGCAGCCAATCTTTTCTTGACTTAAGTCGTTTAGATTCCGTATCATCCGCGCATTAACGGCAAGTGTTCCGTCGAAAGGTAATCATGGTATACGCGGTCGTCCTGGCCGGAGGTCGGGGGGAACGGTTCTGGCCGCTTTCCCGCGCTGACCGGCCCAAACAGTTTCTCAGGCTGACATCGGATAAGATGATGATAGAGGAGACTGTGGACCGCGTGATGCCTATGATCCCGCGGGAGAACGTCCGAATCGTCACCAACGAGACCATGCAACCGTTCATGCTTAACCATGTTGAGGATATCACCGAGGACCACATCCTGGCCGAACCGGTTGGCCGTAACACTTGTGCCGCTATAGGCTTGGCGGCAGTTCACCTGTATCATTCCGACCCCCAGGCGGTGATGGTGGTGCTGTCGGCCGATCACCTCATTCGTCCCGCGGAGAAACTGCTCAAGATCCTGGATACGGCCACCAATATTGCCGCGAACGAGGATCGATTGATTACGATCGGTATCGTCCCCATGCGGCCGGAGACGGGTTACGGGTATATCCGCCTGGGCGAGATGTATAAGCAGCAGGGTGACAACGTTGTCTACCATGTTGCGGGTTTCACGGAGAAACCGCGCTCAGCGCTGGCCCATGAGTACTATTACAGTCATAAGTATTTGTGGAACAGCGGGATGTTTGTCTGGTCGGCGGATTCTATCCTCAAGGCGATTCGTCGCTGGCAACCGGACATGGGCGAGCAACTGGATGAGTACGCTCGTCATGTCGGCACAGAGAATGAAGTCAATGCCAGACAGGAGTTGTATGACAAGGTCATCTCGATCTCGATTGACTTTGCAGTTATGGAGAAGGCCGACAACGTTCTGACGATCAAAGGAGATATCGTCTGGGACGACATCGGAGGATGGACGGCTCTTGAGCGGTATAAGGATCGGGACTCGGAGAACAATGTAATAATCGGCAAGTCGGTGCTGGTGGATACGTTTGAGACCACTATCTGCAATGAAACTGATGAGCTGGTGGCCACCCTGGGCGTGTCTGATCTGGTGGTAGTGCGAGCTGCAGATATCACGATGATCATTCACAAGACCAAGGCTCAGGAGGTAAAGAAGATACTCGCTGAACTGCGTGAAGATGACAAATTACGGAAATATATCTAGATACACAGCCGGGTTATCACTGCTCCTGGCCCTTCTGCTGGCTGCCTGCGGTCAGCCGGGGCCATCGACACCACCAAGCGAAGAACCGACACCAAGCGAACCTGAAACGACGCGCGGTTTCGCTCCGCTGGGACTTCCTCAGGATGACCGCGTGGTGCCCCAGGTTTCGCCCCAGCGCGAGTTCAAACTGGAGCAGCAGCCGTTTGTGACTCCCGAGCCGATAGCGACCGAGGATGATACCACTGACCTGGTCCTCCCCGATCTGCCCGTGGCCTATGATACGCTCAATCATGAGGCCTATCGCGTGCAATTGCTCACGACCAAGCTTTACGGTGAAGCGCGCAAGGCCGAGCGGGTGGCGCACGAGATCTTCGACCAGCCGGTGTATGTTGACTACGAAGTACCGTACTATAAGCTGCGTGTAGGCAGTTTTGCCGACCGCGAGACAGCCGAGGAATATCAGCTTCGTGCCAAATCGGCCGGCTATCGGAATGCGTGGGTGGTACTGGTTATGGTGGATGTCAAGCAGGCACCGCCGTTGTATGACCTGGATTCGAACATCGTGCCGGACTCTATCGTGGTGCCGGACAGTCTGCTTCCAGATACGGGAGGTATCCTTGAGTAAGGCAGCGCAGGTGATGAAGATCGATTCCAGGAAGCCTGAGAAGGGGGTCGTCGACAAGGTCTTGACTTTGCTCAGTGGCGGTGGTGTAGTGGTGTGTCCCACTGAGACGCGCTACGGTCTTCTGGCTCGCGCCGACGGTGAAGAGACAGTCGAGAAGGTATACCGCATCAAAGACCGTGACAGGGACAAACCGATCAGTATTTTTATCCCGCATGCGGGTTTCCTGAGATACTACGCGGTCTCGACCCCGATCGCACAGCGACTGGCCGCGCTTTACCTGCCCGGACCGCTGACACTTGTTCTGGACGTTCTTGAGGGTGCCCGGGTGCCGGTAGCTCGCGAAGGTAAGGTGGGAATCCGGATTTCAGGCTCACCGGTTATAGCGGCAATCGTCGAACGGGCGGACTACCCGATTACGGCAACGTCAGCGAACATCTCAGGTCAGCCTATTCCGGTTACGATCGATCAGGCACGGCAACAGCTTGGTGACCGCGTCGATCTCTATGTCGACGGTGGACCGCTCGAGGAGCCGGAGTCAACGGTGGTAGACTGCTCCGATGGGTGCACGGTGCTCAGGGAAGGGAGTATTCCCCGGCAGCAAATCGAGGCTATAGCACAGGAAGCGAGAGCATGAACGACGACAACACATACAAGATCCTCTTCGTCTGCACCGGTAATACCTGCCGCTCGCCGATGGCCCAGGGTGCGCTACAGATGCTCCTGGAGAAGGAACGACCGGGAAAGGCAGTAGTAATCTCGGCCGGGACAGCGGGGGCAAGCGGATATCCTGCGACCGAGTACGCGGTGGAGGCGTCCAAGATCTGGGATGTTGACATTTCTGGCCATCAGTCGCAGCCGCTGACGCCTATTCTGGTCGATGAGGCCGATCTCATTCTGACCATGGCACCTGAGCATATGCAGACGGTACTGCAAATCAGTCCGAAGGCAGAGGGCAAAGTGTTTCTGCTCAAGAATTTCCCGCTGCCGACTTCGCATGGTGAGGCTGTTGAGGACCCGATTGGTCAGCCGCTGGATCTCTACAACGAGACATTTCTGGAAATTGGCGAACTTCTGGGCAAACACCTCCCGGAGATTGTACAAAGGGTAGATGAGAAAACGAATGCCGAATAGAAGTCTGTTACAGAAAGTCATTCTGGGACTGGTGGTTTTCGCCGGCCTGGCACCATTGGTCTATTTCGTATCGGTGCAGACCGGGCTCTCAGTTGCCCTGGCCGAGGAAGGCATTCCGGAGGAGAGCACAGTGACCGGAGCGATTGACCGCTACGTTCAGAATGTGGCGTTTGGCGTGGGGGAGGAATTCACGTTTGACATCAACTACGGGTTCATCAACGCCGGAACGGCGTCGATGTCTATACCGCGGCTGGTCGAATTCAACGGTCGCCCGTCCTATCAGATTATCACACGCGCCGAGTCCAACAAGTTCTTCTCGACTATCTTCAAGGTTGATGATCGAGTGGAGTCTATTATGGACGCTATCGGGCTGTTTAGCTGGCGTTTTGACAAGAAGCTCCGCGAGGGGAGTTACCGATCACATCGCCAGTACGAGTTCGACCAGAAGAATCACACCGTCGTATACAAGGGCGACACCATTGAGGTGCCACCCTACGTCCAGGACGCGTTGTCCGTGCTCTACTACGTGCGCACGCTGGATCTGGAGGTGGGCAAGTCGTACTACGTTGACAACTTCACCGACGGCCGTCAGATGCCGCTGGAAATCAAGGTGCATCGCCGCGAGCGGGTGGAGGTACCGGCGGGCACATTTGACTGCATAGTCGTGGAGCCGCTTGTCAAGTCAGTTGGCGTGTTCAAGCACGAGGGTCGGCTGAAAGTCTATCTTACCGATGACCGCGTGAAGATGCCGGTGCTGATGAAGTCCAAGGTCCTGGTGGGATCGATCACCGCCGAGATGACCAGCTACAAGCTGGGCGATATCGAAGTATTCTAAGTCCCGATATGGCCGCTTCATCAGACAAACCCAAGCCGACAGACCTGTCCGGTGTACGTCGTTATCCCATAGACAAAAGAGCCAATCGAACCAATATCGACGCCTTCGGACGTCCCTGCCAGTCGGGCGATGCCAGCGAGTTCCTGGCATCTCTGCCGCAGTTTCTGAAGGCAACCGATCTGCGCGCCTTTATATCGAAGGCTGTTGCAGCACGCCGGAAGGGGTACCCGTTTCATTGCCTGTTGGGTGCTCATACCATTAAGGTTGGGCTCTCTCCGATCATCATCGACTTGATGCGCACGGGCATTGTCACCGGGCTTTCGTTCAATAGCGCCGGGATCATCCACGACACCGAGCTGGCGTTTTTTGGCGGCACGAGCGAGGATGTCCAGGCGGGACTGGCCGATGGCTCGTTTGGCATGGTAGAGGAAACCGGCAGGCTCTTCGCTGCTGTGACCGCGCTGGCCTCTGAGGAGGGGATTGGCCTGGGTGAGGCGACGGGTCGCTATATCAATGAACAACAAGCACCTAACAGGCATCTTTCGGTTTTTGCGGTAGCTCAGGAACTGGGTTTGCCGGTAACCGTCCATGTGGGCATCGGCACCGACATCGTCGCACAGCATCCGGACTACGATGCGGCAGCGGTAGGGAGTGCCTCGCACATCGATTTCCGCCTGCTGTGCTCAATATGCGAACAGGTTGACGCCGGAGGCGTTTTGGCTAATATTGGTTCGGCGGTTATCCTGCCGGAGGTCTTCCTCAAGGCGCTGACAGTGGCTCGCAATCTGAGCGG
>WJKG01000175.1 GCA_014729205.1 candidate division GN15 bacterium
CTGCGGGGGGCTTCGATTTACTTCAGGTAATGCGGTTTGAGGAACCCACCCCGGAGGGGTGGGCTGCCTCATAATTGACTCAAGGTGTCAGGTGGCAGTGTAATGCGAACTGAACAGCCGGAAGCGGTGGGGCACGGGCACGATATCTTATCGTGATCCTTCGGGTCGTGGCGTCCGGCCAATGTCCGACACGCAACGGTTAACCAGACTTCGCGCATACGCCCGCGAGTCGCCCTAATGACTGCGGCTACAAGGGCGTAAAGCAGGACAATCCAGAAGACTGTGGTCAATCCTGCCTTGCCAACGCTAAAGCAACTGGTGATAGTTGCCAGCGAAGAGGATACATCGGGAAACGACCATAGCATGACGACAATACCCAGATTCTCCAGATAGTCGCAGATGCCAGCGAAAACGGGGATCAATGACAATCGTGTGGCCAGGCTCTCGTTGGTACCAGCTTTGCAAAGGCCGTAGAAGGTCAACAACGAGTAGGTAATGATGAAGAGGGCAGGATAGACCATGTCGATCGGGATCTGTCGCGAAAGGTAGAACTGCCTGCCACCCTCCCCCAGAGCCAGGAACAGGGATCGAACGTAGTCACTTGAGTATCCCGTGGGAAGAACATCAAGAGGCTTCATTCCATTCGCCAGTTCTATCAGGTGGGGAAGGGAGTACAGAAGCATATAGCCATAAACGACCCACGTAACGACCAATAGACTAAGTATCCACTTTCCCTTCGACAGTCTCTTCAGCGCCTTTTTGTACATACTCTGGTTCTGCAATTGTCGGCCTTCATTAATAATTGGCCAAGCGGGTTTCTTGGCCTGGATTACTGTTGAGCGCCACGCGCCGAGTCTATCGGGTGGGTGGTGTTGCTCTGTTGGGAGCAAGATAGGGCCGGCGCTGTGAGGGCGTCAAGATCAGAAAACTCAGCAGAAACGGGCCGCCCGGCCAGACCTGGAGGCCTCCCGGCCACAAGACTACGGGATTTCGCAATAGCGGATTTCGACAGGACAAGCCCGATGTAACCTCCAATATGACTGTTGAGAAACCCCGTTCGGTCAGGCCTTGGGGTCGTCTTGGGATCGTCGTAGACGAACGGGTGACCTGACCGTAGGCGCATCCAGACCCGACGGAACAGAACTGATGGCCTTTTGAACAAACCTCAATGTGTTGGGCACCGAAGAGCGTATATCAGGACTAAAACAATCCCGGCGAGGTGTCGATATAAGAAGAAAACGAGCACAACACCTTCGAGGACTACGTAAAGGGGCGCAGATGGCTAGAATTCTGCTTGTGGATGATGATCCGGTGACGTTACGGATCATCAGAAGTATGCTTCAGAAGCGAGAATATGATACTCTGGGGGCAAACTCGGTAAAAGAGGCAGTTAAGCTGCTGGAGACGGACTCGTCGATAGATGTCGTGGTGGCGGACATTGTCATGCCCAAGGCGACCGGGTTCGATCTAATCAAGCATATGGCAAAGACCCCCAGACTCAGCGCTATACCGGTGATTCTCTGCAGCTCCAGGGGCGACAAGGAGACGCTCATGGAGGGTATGGGCTCCGGCGCAAGGGACTTCATTGTCAAGCCATTTAAGGCCGAGGTGCTGGCGGCGAAGATAGAGAAGGCGCTTTGTCAGGGTAAGCCGGGGATTCTGGTAATTGAGGACGAGAAGCTGATCCGTGACCGGCTGGCGTATATTATCGAGCTGGAGGGATTCAATACCTATACAGCCGAGACAGCTGAAGAGGGTCTGAGACTCATGGAGGAGCATCGTGTCGACGTGGTAATTGCCGACATTGGCTTGCCCGGGATGACAGGAATGACTTTCACGGAGAAGATCAAAAGGACCTATGGGCGGGTACCGGTGTTGGTTATCACGGGTTTGTCGAATCAGTTCACCAGCGATATTGCCAGTTCGGTGGGGGCGGATGGGTATATCACCAAGCCGTTTCGCAATACCGAGATTATCGAGCAGCTACGGAATCTGATCAAGGAGATGCGCGAGAAGCCACAGGATTACGCATCGAATTCGACGGGGAAGATCAAGATACCTCAGCCTGAGTAGCGAGTACTACAACCAGGACAAACATGGCATAACAAAAGCCGCCGGGCCTTTCGGTCCGGCGGCTTTTTGTTTGGTCTCGAAATGCGTCCGGAGTTGCGTTGGACATTGCGGAGGCCTCTTCCCTGCCTTGAACGAGGTTGCTTAGGTGGTTTGAATAGCTTGACACCAACCCGGAGTTTCTTTATCGTTGAAGTCAGAAACGGGACTGCTGACTACCATGGATCTGTAGCATTTGGGCAGGGCAGAGTGATTCAGGTTCAGGGCAGTATTCAGATTTGCAATTGCAGGGATTAACGCAACGCGGCATCACACACTAATGTCTACCCCATGTGCAATGAGTGGCAGCTCGCATTAGTTTTCTCGTGGCGTTCAGCCACCGGTGGCTGAGCCGACATGAGCGCAGGTCTTTGTCAAGGGTCAAAGCTGGTCACAGCAAGGAGGAAATCTATGAAAGTCATGGGACTTAGTCTGCTCATCCTGATATTAGTGGCGCCACTAGCGGGCTACTGTGCAAGTATCAGTCTGGACGATGTTGATGGTGGCCCGTGGTTGGCGTCGGATACGATTAGTGCTGAAACCGAGATCGTATTCTACCTTCGGGTGACAAACACGACAGAGGATCAGATCACGGGGCTGAGTAATGGCTTCCGCGTCTACTCACCTGATGGCGCTGTATGGGACACTACGATCGGTGATACTATTGGCGACATCGGGGGCGCGATGTACGATGGCATCTTTACCATCAACGGGTTTGGTATTGATGGTGTGGGAGCGGACACCCTCGGCTTCGGTGGGTTTTCGATTGGGCACAGTGGCATTGAGCCGGGGTTTGATCAGGTGGAGTATACTATCACGATTGGACCCATTGCCAATGAAGATGCTGGTTTGACAGTTTGTATCGATTCGACCTTCTATCCCCCGACCAATATCTGGCTGTGGTCCAGCTATGCGGGGATCAACGCATACTACCCTGATTGGGATGGCCCGCACTGCTTCACGGTGGTGGAGTTTGTCGACCCGGACGGTGATGGGTGGGGTATAGGAGAGGACAACTGTCCGTCGGTCTACAATCCTGACCAGGCCGATACGGACGATGACGATGTGGGCGATGCCTGCGACAACTGTGTCGATGTTGCGAATCCGGATCAGGATGACTTTGATGGTGACGGTCTGGGCGATTTGTGTGACAACTGTCCCTCGATTGCCAATCCGAACCAGGATGATTTCGATGTCGACGGTGTGGGTGACGCGTGTGACAACTGCCCGGACGTGCCGAACCCTGACCAGACGGATCAGGATGGGGATGGTGTTGGTGATTTGTGTGACAACTGTCCCACCATAGATAATCCTGATCAACAGGATGTGGATAGTGACCTGGTTGGCGACTCCTGTGACAACTGCCCGACGGTAGCCAATGCCAGCCAGGAGGATACTGACTTTGATGGTATTGGAGACTCATGCGATAACTGTATTCAGGTAGCGAATGAGAATCAGGAGGACCTGGATAACGACGAGACGGGTGACGCGTGTGACAACTGCCCGGATTCCTGGAACTGGGCGCAGGAGGACTTCGACCAGGACGGTGTCGGCGACAGTTGCGACAACTGCCCAGAGACAACTAACACAGGTCAAGTGGATTGGGATGGAGACGGTAAGGGCGATCTTTGTGATCCGGCGTTGATAGATTTTGCGGTTACGCCGGAGTGCGGTATCGCTCCTCTTGAGGTGAGCTTCACGGATCTTTCGGTACCGACCGATGACCCGATCGTTGAATGGCTGTGGTTATTCGACGATGGTACCACATCTACCGATCAGAATCCGGTGCACGAGTACGCGGAGGAGGGCGTATATAATGTGTCTCTGGCAGTTTCGGATGGTGTTCATTGGGATACACTGACGATTTCTCAACTGGTGGTTGTACAGGATGCGATTTCGGCGGACTTTGTCGGCCAGCCGTCATCGGGCGGAACGGTCTCCGGTATGCCGCCGTTTACGGTCTTGTTCACACCGATTGTCGACGGTTGGGCGAACAGCTTCTTCTGGGATTTCGGTGATGGTAATACGAGTACGGAGGAGTTCCCGGTTCATCAGTACACAGACGTGGGGCGGTTTGATGTTACGCTGGTGGTCGAATACATATCCGACAACTGCTACCTGGTTGATACCATTGTCAAGCCGGAGTACGTGATTTCGAATGATCTGGAGGCGTGTTTCACTGCAGATCCCACGGTGGCAAGTCCGTACGATCTTATTGATTTCTACGACTGCAGTGAAGGGACCATTACCGACTGGCACTGGGACTTCGGCGATGGTAACACCAGCACACTGCAGCACCCATCGCATTCGTACAACGAAGAAGGTAGCTA
>WJKG01000176.1 GCA_014729205.1 candidate division GN15 bacterium
GGGACACGATGAACGAGTAAATCGTGTCACTGGTCCGAAGAGGGTTGGCAAAGTTGAACGCCAGCTTGAAGTCCGGTGCTGCGGATAGCTCCGGCTGGAGGTACAGCCTCTCGGCAATGAACAAGGTTATCACCGCGGCCGCCGAGAGCAAGGCCCGCCAGTATCGGGAGCCGCCCAGCCGGAGTGCCCAAACCATTAGAGGGACAAAGAGCACACTCGTTTCTCGCGCTATCAACGCCAGAGCCATCGTCCCTATCGCTATAGTGTGCGACCTCTTCAATGAAGCTGCGAGCGAAAGAGGGACCAAGGCATACACCCAGAAGTCACTCCAGATGAATACAGGCTCAAAATGGGCCAGGAACACCGAATGTGACAGCCCAAAAACAATCATCCCCGTCAGCGCCTCTCGTCGACCGAAACCAACCACCGACAGCCAATGATAAAAGCACATCAGCGCCATCGCCATAAGCAGAAACTGCAGCACAAAGAATGCCTCTCGGTAGCTGAATCCGAGGACGTCGTGCAACAGATTGACGCTCCCCGTTGTCAACGGGCGTTTTGAAAATATCGGCGACGTCTCGTGCTTCTCGACACGCCCTGCCCAGCTCTCCTCGCTGTGGTGCCAAGTGCTGGGACTGGTCACATGCACAACCACCGATAGCAGAGTAATCAGCAGGACCGTCACTGCAACGCCGGGGGTCCAGGGACTCGCAGAACGGTGTTCCGAAAGGCTCCGAATTCCCCTCATTGTATCCATGCTCTTCGTTCCGGTATGATCCCGCTGCTAACATCGATCCCCACGCCGTAGTTGTCGGCACCCCAATGCTCGCTGTTCCGACCGGGTTGCAGCCAAAGCGAGTTGTCGGCGGCAGAAGGATGCGCTGAACGGCCGCTGGAATCGGATACCCAGTATTCATCGCTTCCTCCGATATCGATGAAGCCGCCAAAGGACTTGGAATAGTAGTAATAGGTGAGCAATGGGCGCGGCTTGTCAAAGCCCTCACGCCAGGTCGCCTCGCCGAGACCCGGAGTGTCTTTGCCCAGGTCGTACTCGTCGTTACCTCCGATATCGATCAAAAAGGCGTTGGAGCGAATCTGAGCCAGGCCCATCGAGATCATCTTCGCCCGATAGTAGTCGTCACCGCCGTCGTTGACCAGAAGAGCGTTCGTATAGTCCCAGCCGAACCCGAGCGCCGCACCTGCGGTTTCGTACAGAACGTGTTCATCATTGCCGCCCTGGTCGATCAGGACGCCGTTGCAGTAGTGCGCCCCCGAAGCTTGCGTGAAATAGCAGGATTCGTACCGGTCGTTGCCCCGACGGTCCAGCGCTATGCCGGTTGCGAACCAGTAACCGACGCCCAGCGTCCAATTGCCCGAATAGTAGTGGTCGTCGCCGTGGATATCGATGATCGCTCCAAGGCCGCCTGCCCAACTGTGGCCGTCGGAACCGTCACCCCGGCGTCCGAAACCGGCGCCCTGCGCACTGTTGCCGTTGATCTTGTGATCACTATGGTAGTCGCCCCGGTCGACTACCTCGGCATATGGCTCGGCCGTGTACCTGTCATCGCCGGAAAACGAGGCACATACCCCAATACCACCTCCAACTCCACCCATTCCTTGTCCGTCGCCCCACAAATAGTAATCGTCATCTCCGGTGGCATCCAGGCAAATGCCGATCCCGAAATAACCTGCCCCCTGAGCAGACGTTTCGGCCCGATACCGGTCATCGCCGGAACGATCCAAGAGAACGCCTACTCCGAACAGGCCCGCACCCTGAGCATAGGTAGACGCATCGTAGTTGTCGTCACCGTCGCTGTCGATCACCAACCCGACCCCGAGTAAGCCCACACCTGCGGACGGCACCCCGGGTACCTGTTTAGACTTGTAATAGTCATCTCCCCCCAGATCGATGACAACCGATACTGGATTCGACAGTGATGAAGTAGCCCCCGGCGTGCCGGAATAGGTAGTGCTTCCGCCGAAGTCGATTACCAAAAGCGTATTGGTAGCGTCGATCGCATAGGTATCCGAGTCCTTAGGCGGGACGAGGATCACGCGGCCGTAGGGCGTGGATATGCTGATATCCAGGGTATCGGGGTATAGTTTGGCGACGCCTCGTAGCTTGTGCTCTGCCTGTTCGGATGCGGCGGCGGTCTTGAGGGCTGCATAGAAGAGCGAGGCCCAGTCGACAGTTGTGGCGATATCGTCCAGTTCGGGATAGTAGACGGTACCGTCAGCCTGTGTTTCGGCCAGATCCCGAATGGTGAAAGCTCGCCGCATATCGGCTTCGTCACAGTTTCGAAAGGCGAGTTGACGCCAGTAGATCGCCTCCTGAAGATTGATAATCAACTCAGCTACTACCTGTCTGAGAGTATCAGGAATTGCGCTGATGCGACCGGCGAATTCGGATCTGTATTGCGGCCACTCGGCATCCTGACCGAACGCCGCATAGTCGCTTCGTCGGCCGGCCAGGTGATGAAGCCGGTCCAGACTCGCAATGAGCGGATGGTCGCCTTTGGGGGCGTCAATCAGATTAGCTGAATACGAGCGGAATCCACCATACTTCTTTTCCACGCCCAGGTTGTAAACTAGTTGGTAGAGACCATCATGAAGACTGTCCGCACGTCCCGGGTCGAGGTATCGTTCCACCGCGTTCGCCATCACCTGCGAGAAGTCGTACAAGCGTAAGGGCTCGGCGAAGAGGTCGTCGAACGAGTTCAGTTTGTATGGGATGTCCTGAGGAAACCGGTTCCAGTATCCGGAGGGACTATACCCCAGGTCATCGCGGCTGAATCCTGCTTCCGACAGTATTTGAC
>WJKG01000177.1 GCA_014729205.1 candidate division GN15 bacterium
ACATAGCCCAGGCGGGCCCCTGCGATACCCGCAATCACCAGTACGTAAGCCATCCCAATCAGGGGCTCGAAGCTGCGTCCAAACCGGCGCGACATGCGCCAGACATAGAACGCCCCGAGCAGAAACGACAGCGCCAGCATGACGCCATACGCGCGAACGACCACCGGCCCCAGTTCCAGTACTTCGGGATACAAAGCTTATGCACTTTCTGGAGGGTCGGTATACCGCGTACCCATCCTTCGCCACACAAGCACTGTCGCGATGACAGCAATGGTGATCCCGACGATCACATCTGACACATAGTGAAATCGCCCCCACACACAGCCGACGGCAAGACCGGTGACCAGTACGGCGAAAACCAGTCCTGCCGTACGATAGTGTCGCAAAAGATACATCATCAGCACTACCGCCACACCCGAATGCGAAGATGGCATGCCACCGCCACGCACCGCTCCCTTTGCCATGACCATTTCTACGAACTGCCGAAACACAGGCCCTTTGACTGCGTGCTCATATACCTCGGCGAAGTGCCATCGGGGTCCCTCGATAGGATAGAGGATGAACAGCGAGTACGAGGCAATGAAGGTGATCATGGTTGCCGTCCAGGCACTGACAATGATCGCATCGCGGCGAAGTAGGAACATTGCCAGGTAGAACCCGGGAATCATGAGGTAGTATGAACTATAGCAGAAGTGGATGACCTCATTGGCCCACACATGCAGCAGGTGTCGATCGACATACAGCGTGGGATTGACGCCGAAGACAGCTTTTTCGATCTGAACCAGTTGCGTGTCCAAAAATCCATCGAACAGAAGAAACATGTAGTCGCCAGTCATCCGATAGAACGGCGTCAGTAACAGGGCGGGGTAGAGGAGCCTTACCGCCATCGACAGGCGGGAGTTTTCGCGCGGGAACCAGCGAACGATTGTCACCACCAGCATGATAACCCCAGCGTAGACCGCGATATTCCACTGTCGATCCCCAACCTCCTGGCCAAAAAGCGTCAGTACCACGATCATCAGTGCGCAGTAACCAACAATCCACCTGTCGAAGGGTAGCCAGCATCGTCGCGCTGTGTCAGTCGGTTCTGTCGTCATCGCTCTTTTCGTTTCCGCGGTAATCAGCCCCGGCGACCACTATCACAATCTCGCCCTTGACATTCCTTGTCGTCAGTTGACTGAGGATATCATCCAGTGTTCCCCGCATGAACTGCTCGTGCACCTTCGAGATTTCGCGCGCCACGCAGGCCAAACGATTCCCCAGTATGTCGCGCATATCAGTCAGGGCTTTGACCGTCCGGTGGGGGGACTCATAAAAGACTATGGTATGAGGGATGTCGGCCAGTTGGCTCAGTCGTGTCCGCCGTTTGCCGCCCTTATTGGGCAAGAACCCCTCGAAGAAAAACCGATCGGTCGGTAATCCGGACGCTGTAACCGCGGGAATTATGGCGCATGGTCCCGGCAGGGGTACAATCTCGAAGCCATGATCTATCGCAAAACGCACCACTCGATAGGCCGGGTCCGAGATTCCCGGGGAGCCGGCATCGGTTACCACTGCTACCGATTCACCCGCCTCCAGACATGCCACCAGCTGTGCCGCCCGGGATCGCTCGTTGAAGTCATGGTAACTTATGAGCTTCTTCTTTAGCTCGAGCTTCTTGAGCAAGTTGCCGGTGTGACGGGTGTCCTCGCAGGCAATCAGATCAACGGCCTCAAGTGTTTCGATCGCCCGTTCAGAGATGTCACCCAGATTGCCGATGGGAGTGGGGACCAGGTACAGCTTGCCGGCTGTGTTAGCCATTGGTCGGGCTCACTGCTGGATTTTGATGTTGTCCGGAATCTCAGCCCGGCCCAGCGGGGCGACATCCGGTAAGCGTCGCTTGAAGGCGTTGCGGTTCACCAACGAGAGCACCCTGCTGATATCAGTCGAGGAAAACCCCTCGTTCTCCAGGGCAGACATCGAGGTCTCGCCCTCGTCGACAATTCGCTCCAGAAGCGAATCAATCATCTCATATGTTACGCCAATCTCGGCCTCATCGGTCTGGTCCTGCCAGAGATCAGCCGAGGGCGCCTTGTTGATGATCGAATCCGGCACTCCCAGTTCCCGTGCCAGCATTCGCACCTCGGTCTTGTAGAGTTGACCGATCGGATTGAGCGAGCATGCCGAGTCGCCGTACCATGTCGTGTAACCCAGGCTGATCTCCGTACGGTTGCCGGTCCCGAGCACCAGTCGATCCTTTTGATGAGCGACGTCGAACACAATCGACATCCGCTCACGGGCCATCTTGTTGCCGGCCCGGAAGTAGTTCGATTCATCGATGGCGCCGTAGTAAGCATCGATCATCGGTGAGATGTCCACCTGTTGGTGCTCGATACCGAGCCTGTTCACCAACTCCAGGGCATCGTCAACCGAGGCCTTCGAGGATGTTTTGTATGGCATCAGGACCGCCAGCACCTTTTGTGCACCGACCGCCTCGACCGCCAGTGTGGTCGACAGGGCCGAGTCGATGCCGCCGGACAGCCCCACGACATAGCCATCCATGCCCGATTGCAGAAGCTTGCCGGTGAGAAAGCGCTTCAAGGTTGTTATTGCCTGTTGTGGTTCAACGGTCTTTTTCATCTATAATCCCCTGTTGGAATCTCTTTGGCCCACAATAGACCGAATGTGACTTACTATCAAGCAAAATCCCGACGAGGTGTCTTGACTCTGCCGGGCCAGCCTCTATATTTCGACCACTAATTCTCAAATGGAAAGACAGGACTATGAGCGTAAACAAAGCAATTCTTATCGGCCGTCTGGGCAAGGACCCGGAAATCCGCTACACGCAGTCAGGCAAGGCGGTCGCCAATTTCACTATCGCCACCAATGAGCGCTGGACCGGTCAGGATGGCCAGCCCCAGGAATCGACCACCTGGCACAATATTGTGGTCTGGGGACGACAGGCGGAGGTCATCAAGGAGTACATGAGCAAAGGACGACAGATCTATCTTGAGGGCCGCATTTCCAATCGCAGCTACGAAGACAAAGAGGGCAACAAACGCTATGTCTCCGAGGTCGTTGTCCAGAACTTCCAGTTCCTCGGAGATCGTTCTGATCGCCAGGGAGCGCCCGCCGGCCGGGAGTCCGGCAGCCAGTCCTCGCCGCCCGACGTGAATGGCGGTGGCGGAGACGATGACGATCTGCCCTTCTGATCAATCTCTGCTCAACCGAATTCTCGAAAACCCCTGCAACCTTATGGTTTGCAGGGGTTTGTGTCTGTTGTGCAATGTCGGTCGCCAGTAGCTCAATAAGTATACTAAAGATGACCTCTTTAATGTACCGATGCAGAGGATAGCAAGAAAGCCCTAAACTGCCCGGGACGCACTTTGATGTGCTAAGTCCTTGAAAGACAGGAGGTATATCATGCCGGCCACAAGTGCACAGAACCCAACAGGCGAACTGAAGTCTCGCCGCAAACGGCTATACCGGCGGCTACTGGTCATCTGCTCAGCCGCAGTGGTGGCATCGGTTGCCGTCATTCTCTATCGGCCGCTGATCCCGGCCGGCGAGCAGGTTGATGTCGTATGCAGTTCGCTGGTGATTGCTGCCGACACCTTTATGCCATACATGATCTCGGCAATTGTAGCCGCCATTACCGTTGTGGCCGTGCTGACTGTCGTTCCGCTGGGCAGGACGTTCGATAACCTGGACATGATCCGCGAGCGCATCCATGGCCTGGCCGGCGGCGATCTGTCTACTCGCCTGCACGTCAGCTCCGACACCCCGGAATTGAAGATGCTGGCGGCCGACGTGAACCTGACCGTCAGTTTCCTCGGTGACCATGTCGCCCAGTGGAAGATCATCAACCGCCAGCAGTGGGATATTCTCGAGCACGTTCGTCAGTCTGCCGTCAAGGGCGACCCGGATGCGGTCCTCAAGTATGTCGAACGGATGCAGAAGAACTGGGAGCGGATAGCAGAGATAGAGAACAAGCTCACCACGTGACAGGCCTGAAGGTCTGAATGACAGATGGAATCGCCTCAGGAGCGAGGGCGAGGAGGTGCGCTAGCGGCTTTCATCTTTCTTCTTCAGTTGCGCTTCCAGTTGCTGGACACGCTTGAGTAGATCCGGCAGCCGCCTGAGGGCGGCATTGACCTTGAGGGCTTCGTTGATTTCCCAGGCGGGTGAGCCAAACATTGTCTTACCGGGAGGCACCGACTTGGTCAATCCGGACTGAGCCCCCACCCGGACACCATCGCCGATATCCA
>WJKG01000178.1 GCA_014729205.1 candidate division GN15 bacterium
ACAGTGAACTGTTCTTACCTGACCGGCAATGTGGAGACGACACCTTCCAACTACAATGGTGGTTTCGAGAACCTCCCCCGGTTCCTCGAGGTCTGGAGTGGCGACGACTTCACCTGGATGGGTAGTGCCGTGAACCTGTGGTATTCACAGCAGGCTGATGGCGACTGGAGTAGCAGCTACTACTCACCTCCCAACCGTGTGTGGAGTTATGATCCTGATCTCGATGACCCCAACAAGCTGCCGCCCGAGACCCCTACCGTGCGCGTCTTTCAGCGAGTCGGATGGCGTCAGAGTTATGTCGGTACCAACGAAGATGATGTCGATCTGGAATCGCTGGGACTGTAAGCGACTGTTTTCTTGTGCTCATCGTGACATCTCCTTGCGCTAATTGCAAGCAGCCCGCCTGGACGGCGGGCTGTTTGTATTTCTGGTGCGTTGTCAGTCTGGCTGTTCAGCGGATCAGGAGGTCATATGGCAGACGGGCATACAGTCCGTCCGGCTCCATCCGGAGTTCCTCAATTGGCTTACCTTCAGCGGCCGCTTCGGCCTTTCCGAAGAGGGAGCGGACAGCGTCCACGAGAGCAAATCCCGGCAAGACGAACCACGGTCGCTTCCGGGGATAAATCTCAACCGAGTAGTTCTCGATGCCGGCCCGCTTGGCGGTGAAGTCCAGAGCTTGCTTGAGGCCACCGAGTCTGTCCACCAAGCCGTTGTCCTGCGCCTCACGACCGGTCCAGACCCTTCCCCGGGCGATGGCATCGACCGAGTCAACACTGAGTCCGCGGTTGGTCGCTACCAGGTCAACGAAGCGTCCATACATCGCCTGGATTTGTGAGTGTACCTTTGCTCGTTCGTCTTCGGTAAAACCGCGACTGGTCAGGTATAACCCGGCATGACGGCCGCGAAGATACAGCTCTTTGTTCAGGTCGATCTTGTCATACAGACCGGAGAAATCCGGTTTGCCGGCATAGATTCCAATTGAACCGGTGATAGTGGCGGGGTTGGCAAAGAACTCACGGCCAACGGTACTTATGTAGTAGGCACCGGAGGCATTCAGATTGCCCATTGAGACCACCGTTGGCTTCTTCTCGGCCAGTTTGGTTGCATCGTGATGGATGTCGTCCGCAGCCAGGGCGCCACCACCGGGGGAGCTCATGCGCAGAACGACACCCTTAACGCGCGGGTTGGACTTGACCTGAGAAAACGCCTGCGACATGAGGCCCGGCGTTACCTCGGCTTTGTCGGTCAATGGCCAGTAGCTGTCGCCATAGTACAGAATGTCTCCCTCGGCGACCACCACCGCCAGTTCCGGCTTCTGCTCCCAGGAACCGTCAACCAGCGTATCCCCCACATACTCACCGAAGCCGACCTGTGCCATCGGGCTCAGGAAGTCGCTCAGCTCATCATCGTAGCAAACGGTATCGACGAGGCCTAACCGCATGGCCTCGACAGACGTGAACGGGCCCTGGTCGATAAGGGCTCGCACCGAGTCGGGACTGAAGCCGCGTCCGGTTGCAATGCCGTCGACAAACTGCTCGTAAAGATCATCGAGAATCCGGTTGAGCTGCTCGCGGTTCTCTTCGCTGGGCTTCCGGCGTGTATACTGCTCCGGTGCGGTCTTGTAGTCACCGATGCGCACCATGTCGATATCGATTCCCAGCTTGTCCAGGGTGCCGGTGTAGAAGGTCTGCTCACCGCGCAATCCGATGAGGTTAAGACGCCCGACCGTTGACATCAGCAGGGAGTCGGCAATACACCCTACGTAGTAGGATATGTTGTTTCCGAAGCGAAGGTGACAGGTGAGACGCTTCCCCTTCGACTGGAAGTGCTCCAGGGCTGCCCGCAGCTCCTGTGCCTGGCCGAATCCGAGTGAGAGGCTATTGAGCTTCAGTGACATTTCTAAGATAGAAGGATCATCGGCGGCACGGTACAGTTCGAGCAGCACTCTCGCGAATGGCGTGCGCTTTCGGCCGAACACCGGTTGCGGGGGGTTCTCCGCCAGACCACCGGAAATCCCAGCCATCAGGCGACGTTTGGGCGGAGGGAGGATCGATGGTTGACGGGCCGTCGTATATCCGACAAAGCCGGCGGTACCGACGTGGTCGCCATCATCGTTGATGCTGGTACGCGCACCGGTGAAGTACTGGTGCAGGTTCACGCGGAAGCCAATCTGGTAGTTGTCATCGGAGTCATATGAGCCAGTCAGATAGAGCCCCTGGTACGGGTTGACCTGCGCCTGGTATACCCAGTCGGCATCACGCCACGTCTGGCCGCTGTACATGAACATGTCGGCCGAGAGAGTGAGGATTTCTCCCACGGGCCGGTAGGCCACAGCGTACTGCTGTTTCATTTCTGTTCGTTCACCGGCCACTTTGCCTCGATTCAGGTTGGAGAGTACGCTCCCGAAGGCGAACGGGCCGGAGACATATTGCAGACCGATATTCCAGAAGTGGCGATTGTTGAAGACACCGGGACCATCGCGGTAGTAGCGATACGACCCACCGACGTGCAGTTGCCCCAGGCTGGTCCCGAGGCCGACAAGGAACTCGTCGAAATCGGTGTCATCGGGAACATCGAGATGGCGGAAGGCAAAGGCGCCTCCTTTGTGCGCCGACACCGTGCCCCAACTGTCGAGGAAGCGTTCATCGAAGTACTCGCCGATCAGTTGTCCATCGCCCATCTGCACTCTGGCCAATGCCCCCGGGTTAGCCCACGCTGCCTGGGATCCGAACACAGTGGCGGCACTCTCGAAGTAGAAGATGCCATTCGGTTGCTGAAGTCGCTCGCGAGCGTTGACAGATTCACCGTCCATGGCCAGCAGGCATACCAACAACAGGCATGCCCAAACAACGCTATGTCGCACTACTGCTCTCCTCTCTGATCACCACGCACGTAGATGTTCCCATTGCCCCGCACAGAGGCACTGATAGTGGCAGTGCCCTCGCCCGCAATCAAATTCAGGCGGTTGTGCTCTACAAGATCGCTGGTGAATACGAAGTTCGACACCTCGATTCGCCCGTCCTCCTCGACAGCGAGCGACATCGAAGTGGAAACATCCTGTGGTACGCTCAATTCAATGTCTTCGTAGCGGTTATTGATGATTAGACGGGCGCCCTCGAGATCCCGGATTTCCAAAAAGACGGGCCCCGACAAGCCCCGAATGAAGTTTCGGGTGCCAACCGGTCGGTAGTCAGCGACCTCAATACGGCCGTAGCTGTTCTTGATATTCGCCTGCCCCTCAAGTCTCTCGATCCGGATATCGCCGCCTTCGTTCTGTATACGCGCCTGAATCTCCGGGCAGTAGAGATCGGATGCATCGAGCGTCGAGTTGCTGGTTCTGAGATCCATCTCACCACGGATACGCTCAACAATGAGTCGTCGATTCGCCGTTTGCAGCTCCAGTGAGCCATCAACATCGGCGACCTGCAGGCGACCGTATGACGAAGGCACCCGGACCTCTGAGAATGGTCCCTCGGCCTCGACGTCGAAATAGGCTGCATCGATCATGACCATGCACGACTCCGGCATCGTGATCTCAACCTCTACCCGGCCTGCCTCCACCTTCTCATTCCAGGGTGGCGGATTGGGGGCGCGAAACTGCATAGTTGCGCCACGCGCCGAGTTGTCTATGCTAAAGGCGATCAGGTCTATGTAGTCGATGGCGCGTGAGAGCTGGTTGGTTCGTGCCTTCTTGCGGTAAACGACGTCGATCCCGGGATTGGGGGAGGTAACAATGGTTATGCTACCTTCCAGGGTGGAGACAGACTCTATGCGCAGCGAGGCTCCAGACTGCATGGTGGCATTGGCCCGCAGGTCACGAGTGGCGAACCAGCCATTGCCCTCGTCGAACACCTCCTGGGCATCTGCGGCGCCGGGAGCGAGAGTGACCGTAACCACAGCTAAGAGCAACAAGCAAATCGTTCTTGGCATATTCAGACTCCCATTAGTTATCCGTACAAGCGCTGCATCAAAATGCCGCCCGCAATGGCGACATTCAACGACTCCACCCGGCTCGTATGCGGGATGTGTACCCGCGTCGTAGCCTTCTGAGCGATTCGTGGTTCAATACCATGCGCCTCCGAACCCAGCGTCAGGATCAGCGGGTCATCAGCCGGTGCGGTAAGATGCTGCAACTCCGTCTCGCCGTGCGAGTCGGCTACTATGAGCTCCATTCCGGTATTGTCAACCAACTGCATTACCTCTTCCACACTCGCCTGGGCGACCGGAAGACCCAGTACGGCTCCAACCGAGGAGCGTACAACCTTGGGTGAATACGGGTCTACGGCATCGGCACCGACAACCACGAGGTCGAACCCAAAGGCCAGCGCCGCCCGGGCGATCGTACCCAGATTGCCGGGGTCAGCAATATCCGGACACCACACTATCTTACGGATGCCCTCGTTGTAAAGTTGTCCCAGTGACGTTGTTGGCCGCTCGAAGACGGCCACCAAGCCCTGTGGTGAGTCGGTATCGGCCATGGCGTCCAGGTCCCGCCGCCGCACAGATACGATGTTCACGCGCTTCGCCTGCAGACCGGATACGAGCTGTTCGGCTCGTTCGGAAAGGACCGACATGGCGGCATAGACAGTGTCTGGCATCACGCCCAGACGCAGCGCTTCCTCCAAGAGGCGTACTCCCTCGGCGGTGAATTGCCCCAGGCGCGTACGCCCTTTGCGAGTACGCAGGGACTTGACATCTTTTAGTTCATTTCGTGTGATTGTCACTGTATTTTGCACCAGGTAATCGCTTTCGAGAGGCAATGAACCTAAGATCGTACAAGGTTTGCAAGTGAAAACTCCGGCCACACTGCTTCTCCTGCTTCTCCTGCTGCTGGTCACGTCGAATGTCCCAGCGGGAACCGTCGTTCTAAACAACGGCAACGACAGCAGCACCGAAGCGACAACATACGCTGTCTCGCTGGCACTCAGTGGTGGAGGCGCTCGTGGGTTAACGACGATCGGCATCCTCAAGGCGTTTGAGGAGCGGAATATCCGTCCGGTTGCCATTGCCGGCACCTCAATCGGCGCCATTGTCGGTGGACTGTATGCAGCCGGCTACACTGCAGATGAACTGCATCGGCACGTTGGGCAGTTTGATTTTGAAAACCTGTTCTCGAATCGTCCTGAGCGGCGAACCATGTTTCAAACCAAGCGCTCGGAGGAAGGCAAACGACTCCTCACGCTGCGTTTCGACGGGCTCACGCCGGTTATCCCGCGCGGTCTTACGGCCGGCCAGCGTTTGACAGAGTTGCTTACCCGTCTGACCGTAACTGCTAACTACCGCTCACGTGGGGATTTTGACCGGCTGCCTATCCCCTTTCGCACGGTGTGTACGGACCTGACAACGGGAGAGAAAGTGGTGCTGAGCGGTGGACCGCTGGCCGATGCCATGCGAGCCTCGATGGCCTTTCCTCTGGCGTTCACACCGGTGGAGTTCGCGGGGCATCTGCTCATGGATGGTGGCATGCTCTCGCCGCTGCCGGTTGAGGAAGCACAGTCCATTCCCGGAGCCGCTCCGTTTGTGGTGGCGGTTAACACTGCCAGTCCCCTTCTCGACAAGAGCGAGCTGGTTACACCGCTGGATATTGCCAACCAGGCTACAACCATCATGACGGCCGACAAACTCCGTGAACAGGCAGCCATCGCTGATGTGGTCATTACCCCGCCTCTCGGAGAGTATCAGTTGACCGACTTCGACGATGCTGATACGCTTATTGCGCTCGGTTACCGGGCCGGCCTAAAGGCGGCTGATAGCATTATTGCGGAGCTTGCGAGATCACCGCTATCTCACCCGCTACATATTATCTCTGTGGCGTGCGATGCCTGCCCATTGGAATTCAGCGATTGTGTCTCGTCATTGGAGGCGCAAACGGTGGACAGTCTGGCCCTGATCGACCAACTGCAGCAGTTGCGGCTTCTGCACGGGCTGGATGAACTGGTTGTCGAGTTTATCAAGGGTGATACAACAGCTGGGCAACGGGGCTACGAGTTGAGTATGAGCGCGGGGCAACATGCAAAGATCTCGCTACCGAATGTACGATTCGTCTTCGAGGGCAGTAACCTGTTTCCTGACAGCACCCTGGCCGCCCGTTTGCCAATAGACGGGGAATCGATCACCGAGGACTGGTTGGCGCATGCGAGCGACAGTATCCTGCAGCCATATCGTAATCAGGGGTACGACCTGGCCCATGTGGAGTACACGGTGCTGGTACCGGAGAGTTCGCTGGTGCGGTTCGTTATCGACGAGGCCTGTATTCGTCGTATCGATGTGCGCGGCAACGAGCGAACCCGCGATTGGTACGTACGTTCACTGCTGCCACTTGCCTCAGGGAAACCGTATTCCTCTGAAGGTGCCGAGCGCGGCTTGCGCAATATCTATGGTACCAACCTGTTCGATCGGGTGACAATGGATCTTACGCCCACGGAGGACGGCGCGGTATTGACGGTGCGAGTCGAAGAGAAACCGCCCACGGAGTTACGACTGGGGTGGCACTGGCACGATGAGTATGAATCCGAGGAATTCCTGGAGCTGCGCGACAATAACCTTTTGGGGATGGGTCTTGAGGCGCACCTGCTTGCTCAATACGGCAGCGAACGGCAGCTGTTTCGGGGCGGATTCAAGCTCGACCGTATCTGGTCCACTTATCTCACAGCGCGCGGCCGGATCTACCACCGAGTGCTGGATCGTCGTGTGTATGATAACGACGGCGACCGTCTCCCCGAGCGTGAAGAGAAAATCAGCGGTGCCGAGTTCAGAC
>WJKG01000179.1 GCA_014729205.1 candidate division GN15 bacterium
ACCTAAGACGACATCGGCGAATACCAATGAATAGCGGGGTGTAGTATGCTTAGACTGAAGTCATTAACAAGTCTGGTGCTTCTGTTGTGTGCGCTTTGTTCTTCAACATCCGCCGAGGATCCCGGCCTCACGTGCCAGGAGGCCTTCGAGAAAGCTCTGTGCTTCTCAGGCTTTGAACCGGCACCCGAGACCGAAGACTCAATTCGCGATGCCGGCACGCTTGCCAATCTCGGTCCGGCCGGTGTCCCATTCTTGAAGCCATCACACAGCGAGTCGTCGTTCTGGTCATTCGATTTCGGTGTTCTTGCCTTTGGCAGGGAAACCAACAGGAGCACGACCGTTGTACAGCGGCCCGTAATCGTGCTCATCGAATCAGTTCGTGATACCGGCTTGGTCTGGATCCGATCTGTCAAACCGGGCTATGATCCTTCCACTTACAGCTGGGACACGGCCAGTGTGGTCGACAGCCTGTATCCGCCGCGTCGGGGTTATGATGGCATTCCCCGTTCGTGTCCGCCATACAGTCTGGGCAAGCTGCTGGCGACACAGCCAATTGGCATCGGCGAACCGGCACTGATTGATGCCGTGTGCCTTGTCAGTGACCGCGGCAGACGTGAATCTGGTCCGGTGTGGGTCATAGTCAAGCATGACTATACAACGAGCGCGCAGTTGCGCTCACGTGAGGGTGAGCACCCTGATCGTTGGCTGCGGCACGGCGATGCAACTTGGGATGCTCTTACAGGCAAGTGGATAGCGTCAGGCAATTTTCCTATGTATAACGATGCGTGGCCACCAGAGAAGGTTGGTGGTCCAAGGATGAACTGGTAGCCAGCCTGAGACTGGCATATACGGTTGCAGCAGCTCGCTTCGCGCGGGCTGCCGCATGGGATTGACGGGCTGTGGCGTTTAGCGTTTCGTGGTCACGGCGGTCGGCGCCTATAAGACCATGACAGACCACAGCACGGCGGAGCAACCGACGGGATCGCGGGCCTACTGGCTGTCGCAGAACTACCCGAATCCGTTCAACCCCTCCACCAGCTTCACCTTCTCGCTCGCTGAGCGGGGACAGGCGACACTGGAGGTGTTCAACGTGCGGGGGCAGAAGGTGGCGACGATACTTCTCGGCCGCGAGGTTGTACGGTACAATGCAACTGTCTGCAAGGACCGAACCCGCCACCAGTTGCTGACAGTCGAATCGCCGGGCGCGCAGGCGTATAGACTGTCGGCGTGACGGAGCAGATCACAGAAAGACAGGTCGGGGGCAATCGAAGCAACCAGTATCAGAGCAAGGACCAATCGAGCCATGGCGATCTTCTCCTGCTCCACGGGGCCGCCGTCGGCAGACATGTTGAGCACTGGCTTAGCTGACTGCAAAATAAGACCTTACCGGTGGTAGAAAATGCAAAGGGTGTGTAAGACACATAGTAGCAATTACTTAGAAGAGTGGTCCGGGTTGTGCGGGCCGTTGGTGCAAGTTAGTTCAGGGCGTCCAATCCTAACCAAATCTGTCGTTGCTGCCGATACTTCTTTCAGGACTGAATTCATTCCGAAGCAACTAAACAGGAGGCAACATGCAACGAGCCAGCATTCTTGGGATGACAGTGATTCTCATCACGATTATGGCCTTGATCTTAGTGTCGTGTGCGAAAGATGAGAACCCGGTCATCTCCAATGGTACCAGCCGATCGGCGTTCAACGAGTATACGGATATTGTCAAGAAGGTCGCTCCGCCGACCTATTCCGGTGCGCAGACTGCTCCCGGGACGATTGACCCGGTGTGGACCGATGGCCAGTACGCCGTTCTCGGCAAAGTGTTTACCGATGACGGCGACCAGTCGCTCTATGGGGCGCTGGAGCACCTTGATATGTCAATCGAGGTAGTCAACAGTACGATGGCAGTTGATGACTCCACTGGCGAACTGTTACTGAAAGACTCGTCGTGGGCAAGCTTCTATGATTTGAGTTCGGCTACCACCATTCCTACCCAGGCACAGACCGGGTTGGGAATGACGTCGATCACGTTGCCCAAACTGGTCAGAGTGCAGTGGCCGGAGGATCCGGCAGGGTCTGTGTGGGATGTGGCCTTTGAGGTCGATGGTGACCAGCAGACTATGCTGATGTTCCGCCGCAGCTTCTGGGAAGGTGAATGGAGCACGGACGTGTACTACGCTTGGTCAGATCTCGCCGACAGCGCCTTTGATATTCGCCAGGTGCGTTACAGTGACAACGGCGATGGTACCGTTGGAAAGAACGTCCTTCGCATCTCCGGCGACGTACACGAGAATTTTGCCTATCGCATGAGTTGGTACTCCGAGGACTTCGGTGATCAGGACGGTGTTGGTGCCATCATTGGTGGCGGTGACAAGGATGTCGAGTTCGCGTTGAAGTACCGTGAGTTCGTTCCGGCTGACAGCAGCGAGTGTCAGACGTGCCTGGAGCAGGTCTTTGGACCCAACTATACTGAGGGTACGGGACTGATTTCCGCATACAGCCAGTACCTGCAGGAGTCACTCCTGTTCCTGAAGGATGATATGCCTGCCAGCGAGCCGACCAGTCCCTGGTCCGACATTCAGTAGGCTGATTCCTCAGTTCAATTTCGAGCCGGCTGCCCTCGGGTGACCGGCTTTTTCTTTGATCGGCACTTGAATAACTGCACTTGTTCTGAGTATCTTGAGATAAATGCAGGAGGTATGATATGTCGACCGCAGGAGCCACAGCTGCTGCCGCCGCCGCGGCCGCCAGGAAACGTCGGGAGCAGGAGGAGGAAGAGAAATTGACGACGTATGATTCCGAAGACTTGAAAGGCTGGGAGTTTAAGATCGTGCGCTCCGAAATGGGCAAGTTCAAGAATCGCCAGTTCGTAGAACAGGTCTGCAAGGAGGAAGCGCAGGCCGGATGGGAGATGCTGGAGAAATTCGACAACGGCCGTATAAGATTCAAACGCCGCATTGAACGTCGTGCTCAGGACCCGCACCTCCAGATAGACCCTTACCGTACCCATGTCGGGATGTCCGGCGGTGCGCTGGCCCTCATTATTGTCACCGCTGTACTTGCCGTGGTTGGTATTGTCGTCCTGACGATCATCGCTCTCAATTCCTGATCCAGGAAGCCGGGGGCCGTGGGCATGGTAGAACAAACTTGCCTCGCCGCCAGCTCCTGCCCATCTTTGGGTACTCAGGGAAGGGAAGTTCCCCACCCAGGTTCACACATCTACTGCCAAGGAGACATACATGATTTCACTGGCTGGTCAGGTAGCGCTCATCACTGGTGCCTCACGAGGAATCGGGCGGGCTACAGCCCTGCTGTTCGCCCGCGCCGGTGCTGCGGTTGTGATCAACTACAACAACGATAGAGCGAGCGCCGAACAGGTCGTAACCAAGGCGCGCGAGTTAGGGGTCGAGGCCGAGGCTGTCCGGGCCAACGTGGCCGACAAAGCAGCCGTCGATGACATGGTGGCCCGCGTGGTGGAGACGTTCGGGCGTATAGACTGTCTGGTCAACAATGCCGGCATCTGGGTGCATAACCCAATCGACGAGCTTACCGAAGAGCGCCTGCGGGAGACTATCGATGTCAACCTGCTCGGTACCTACCTGCCGACCATGGCGGTGGTACCGCACATGAAGAAGAAGCGCGGTGGCAGTATCGTCCATATCTCTTCGACTGCCGGTCAGCGTGGCGAGGCTTTCTACTCGCCGTATGGAGCCACTAAAGGGGCAATTATTTCGCTCACCAAGTCGCTCGCGGTCGAACTGGCCGACCACAATATCCGTGTCAACTGCGTGGCCCCGGGATGGTTCGATACCGACATGGCCCGACCAGCCTACGAGGGTGCCGGAATGGCTCGGATCGCCGACCAGATTCCGCTGGGTCGCGTAGGCCGACCGGAAGAATGCGCCGGGGCTGTGCTCTTTCTGGCCTCGGAACTGGCCACGTTCATAACGGGGGAGATCCTTAACGTCAATGGAGGCGCCGTGCTCTGTGGCTGATCCTGCCTCGAAACTGCATCGGGCATTCGTTCGCGATCTCAAGGACGCCGCATATCGAACTCGCTCGACTGATTTGCCCCCCAAGCGGAACTTGGTCGAACACAAGACACCCGGGCTCAAGTGGTATGGAT
>WJKG01000180.1 GCA_014729205.1 candidate division GN15 bacterium
AGCCCAGCGCAAGATAGCAGTGCAGAAGAAGGTCCTCTCGGAAAACGACCGCCTCGCCCATCGATTGCGCGCCAGGTTCGCAGAGCATGGGGTGCTGACTCTCAATCTGGTAAGCTCCCCCGGCTCGGGCAAAACGAGCCTGCTGGAGGCAACACTGCGGGCGCTGCAGCCCGAATTGAGTTTGGGGTTGGTCGCCGGCGATGTACAGACTGACAACGACGCTCGCCGTCTGCTGGCGGCCGGGGGCACAGTTGTCCACCCAATAACAACCGGGGGTGCGTGTCACCTCGATGCCAACATGGTGTCCGAAGCAATAGGCGACTTCAAGCTCGAGTCACTCGATGTGTTATTCATCGAGAACGTCGGCAACCTCGTTTGTCCGTCCAGCTGGGACCTGGGTGAGGATATCAAAGTGGCCGTAATAAGTTGCACCGAGGGTGACGACAAGCCGCTGAAGTACCCTGCCATGTTTCGACGTTCCTCGGCGTTGGTGATCAACAAGACCGATCTGCTGGGCTTGTCGGACTTCTCGGTGGAGAGGGTCAAAGAGAACGCTCTTAGCATCAACGGTGAGTTGACTATCCTGGAACTGTCCTGCCGGACCGGAGAGGGACTGGAGGGTTGGTTTGATTGGTTGCGTGATGAGGTAAGAAGGAAGCGCTCGCAAACATGAGAGCTTGTGGTTCAGCAGATGCGGGGTAACTGATCGCCCGATAGCATGTCAATCACACGCTCAGTGCCCAGTGGACTGCGAGCCACTACGATGGGTTTGCCATCGTCCTGTACCTCACCGATTATCACCGGCTGCAACTCGGGATTGCGGTTTGCCAGAAACGCCACCGCCTCGGACGCTTGATCAGCTGGCAGAAACGCAGCAAATCTGCCCTCATTAGCGACATACAACGGATCGAATCCGAGCACCTCGCAGGCCGAGGCGACCGCATTGCTAACAGGGATCGCGTCCTCCTCTACGACGAACGTCTTCTGCGAATCTTCACTAAGTTCCACGAGCGCGGTGCCAAGGCCCCCGCGTGTAAGGTCTCTCAGGCAATGCAGTTTGATCCCCTGTTCCACCAGTGCGAGGACATCGGCTGCCAGAGGGGCGCAGTCGCTTTCAAGTTCCGATTCGAGTGCCAGTTCCTCGCGCGTGGCCAACACCGCTATACCGTGACGGCCAATATCACCGCTGAGAATGATCGCGTCTCCGGGCTCGATGCGCTCGGGACCCAGAGTGTCTTCGTGTTCGATTACGCCTATTCCGGCGGTATTGATGTAGATACCGTCTCCGTGGCCCCGCTCCACTACCTTCGTATCGCCGGTTACAATGGCAATTCCGGCACGGTCGGCGGCAATACGCATCGACCGCGCCACGCGGCGTACGAACGCAAGCGGACATCCTTCCTCGATGATGAATCCGGTGCTCATATATAAGGGACGCGCGGCCTGCATTGCCAGGTCATTGACGGTACCATTGACAGCAAGTGACCCGATGTCTCCGCCCGGGAAGAACAATGGGTTAACCACGAACGAGTCGGTGCTCATGACCACGTTGCCATTGATGTCTCGCAGCAAGGCGGCATCATGCCGGGCGCTGAAGTCCTCCTGCCTGAAGGCGCTTTCGAACACATCTTGAATCAAATCGTGCATCAACCGGCCGCCGCCGCCGTGGGCGAGCTGGATGATGTCGTTGTCGCGCCTCTGTTTGTTCATAATCTTATATATAGCGGATTCTCAACGCCCCTGAAAGGACCGCGATATCTGGTCGTGCCTTGCGTGCTGGATATAGGCTGCACAGGCTCCTTCGGAAGAAACCATTGGCGCTCCAATCGGCGATTGCGGTGTGCACGTCGTACCAAAATGCGGGCACTCCTGTGGCGAGAGGCTTCCTCGAAGTACCCGGCCGCAACAGTCGTGTGTTTGTGGCGATGGCTGGAGCTCCAATGCGAATCGGTCAACAGCATCAAAACCTTGATACGCAGGCACAATCTCGAGCCCGCTTGCCGGAATCGAGCCGATGCCGCGCCAGTCACGGTCGCACACAGTGAAGACCTGCTCGATTAGCCGCTGAGCCTGAATATTGCCCGCAGCGGTCACGGCTCGCGAGTACTGGATGGTAACTTCGCTCTCATGAGATTCCAGGCAGCGGACAGCTTCTGATACACCCTGTAGAATGTCCGCCGGTTCAAAACCGGTAATGACAATGGGAATACCGTACATCTCATGCAGTTCTTCATACTCCCGCGTGCCGGTCACGGTGCATACATGACCTGGCGCCAGTATAGCGTCGATCTTGACCTCGGGAAATTGCAACAACGCTTCGATAGCTGGTGGGATGAGCACATGCGCACACAATACTGAGAAGTTCCGCAAACCATGGTGAGCGGCTTGAACAATGGACAGGGCCACAAGCGGAGCAGTAGTCTCGAAGCCAATAGCAAAGAACACGATCTGCTTCTCCGGCTCGGAACGAGCAAGCGTCACCGCATCGAGAGGCGAGTACATCGTTCGTATATCACCGCCTTCGGCCTTGATATCCAGCAGCGATTTGTCCGTACCCGGCACGCGAGCCATATCGCCGAAGGTACACAGGACTACATCTGATCGCGAGGCCAACGACTGGGCAGCATCGAGATAGCACGGAGGCGTCACGCACACCGGACAACCCGGCCCATGCAACAACGAGATCATCGGCTGCAGACACTGCTCGAGTCCGTACCGGACGATGGTATTCGTCTGCCCACCACACACCTCCATAATACGCCAAGGTTGAGTAGACATGGTCTGGATTCCGGCAATCAGAGGCTTAAGCAGCGTGGCGTCTCGGTATTCGCTAAGATGCTTCATTGTCCCCTTTCGACTCCGACACAGAAAGCCCACGAAGAAGTGCCAGTGTCCGCTCGGCCTCATCTTCGTGCACCTTGCCTATTGCCACTCCCGCATGGACGAGTACGTAATCACCGACCGATGCCTCCGGAACACAGCTCAGGTTGATGTCGCGCGTAACACCCTCGAAATCGACACGACCGCAGCGAGTCAGTTCACCTTCATTCTCGATACTGATGATCCGTCCCGGTACTGCCAAACACATGGTGCCTACTCCTTGCGCCTCATACTCCGCATAGCTGCCTGCACCTGCCCCATAGCCAAACCGCCGTCGTTCAATGGTACCCGCTGCGGCCAGCACGCGGTGAAGCCACAGTCAGTCAGTCGTTTCGCGCACAACTCAAGCAAGGTGCCATTCTGGAAGCAACCGCCGCTGAGAACGACGGTAGAGATACCATACCGGTTTGCCACTTCAACCACGATATCTGCCAGCGTGACGTGGAAACTTCGCGCCAGATCCCCTATGCTGGCACCATGGCTGCGCCGACGCAGTAGTTCCAGTATCGCTTCCTTCCAGTCTATGATCAACGGATCACTACCAGCAAGAGCGAACGGCAGCGGTTCGCATTCTGTGCTACGGATGGCAGCAGCCTCCAGCAGCATGGCCGCCTGGCCTTCATAGGTGTTCTCACGTACGAAGATACCCAGTAAAGCCGCAACGGCATCGAACAATCGTCCCATACTACTCGTAGCCGGGGAGTTGATACCGCGCGCCAGCATCTGTCCAATCGTGTCAAGTTGTCCGTCTATAAGTGACTCCCGGATGTGTGAAGGCACGTGCTGGACCCACTCATTGCCATAG
>WJKG01000181.1 GCA_014729205.1 candidate division GN15 bacterium
CGCCAGCATCTGCTCGGGGAAGATGCGAAGTGTACTCTTATCCACCCACCGCACCTCACCGGCTATCGCTGGCTCCAAAGTCACCGGCGGTGCGGTCAATGGCACATCTATGCTGTCTGCCACGGCCAGTTCATTGGAAAACGAAATCGTGATATTCTGCTTCCTGTCATGAACACGATCCGGTGTAACCGAACTTACCCTCACCAGCGTGTCCGGCGCCTGACTCCCCTGCTGCGCGACCAGCACCACAGCCAGCGCCAACACAACAGCCATGACAACAGCGCCCCCTGTTATAAATCTCCTTCGATGGGATAAACGACTCATCTGCTCCACCCCTTCCGTGCGGTCGGTGATCGGCCTTCAGCCGGATTATGCAAGCGCCGGGCAGCGCCCCCTTCGCAGGAGGCGCCGCCATCGGCACGTAGCGGTCTACAATTAGAACGCCAGGGTAATCAACTCGCGGCAAATCTCTGTCACCGGCTCGACAATCATCTGTGTGCGAAGCCGGGTATGCTCGATCAGGCCGTTGTAATCGGTCGCGACCAGCAGGGCATCGCCTCGGCGGCGAACCACGTTCGCATTCACCTCGGCCAGCCGCTCGATCGGCATGAAATCGCCGTTAAAATACGAGGTCACACCCCGGTCGGTCGCAATATACACGACCCACTCCGAGGCATCAATCGAATTGACCGTACTACCCGGCAGACCGGCCGCACTGTCAACCGTTTGCCAGCGACCACCATCGAAAATGTGCAGTCCCACACTGCTGCCGACATACAGATGATCATAGTTGTACGCCAGTGCATTCACTGTATCCCACAGATGGGGGTCCCGGCGAAGGTACCGCTGGCGGAAGCTCTTCCCATCCCAGCGGAACAGTCCGTCACCATCGGTACCAACCCAGAGTCCGGTACCATCGGAGGTCATCGCGCGCACCGTCACATCCTCGGCCAGTTGCTCCAGTCCGAGTTCCGACCACTCATACAGCCCACGATCCGTGCCGATCATCAGCCGGTACTCCCAGCCATACAGCTCGGTCACGAACCCATCAAGGTCAATCTCCACCGGAATCAACTCCCGTTCCTCCAGCCGGAACAGGTGTTCGCCGCCGACAAAAATCTCCCCCTCCTGGAGCGCCACCGCATTGAGCACCTCGGGATGGTCGATGCGCTCGTGCGTCTCCGTTTCGAAGTCGTAGATGACCAGCCCGCCACCGAAGACGACATAGGCGTGGTTGCCGACCACCACCATGTCACGCATCTGTGCCAGCACTTCCAGCGCTCCCGTATCGGTCACGGGGACCATCTCGGACTCTGCCGCAGGCTGAGCATCGACTACAGCCGCCTGATGCGGCCCGAATGCCGGCTTGACTCGCTCATTCACGGCCGAGGCCAGACTGTCCACGATCTCATCCATCACCCGACCCTGCTGGTTGTCGGCCTGATCGTCGCATGCCACAAACAGCGCCACGCAGGCGATTGTCGCCGCTATCAGTCCCAATCCTGTTCGCATTCTCATAGTATCGCTCCTTTCCATTTCAGGTTCTTCCGGTTCTGAGCAATACTATATCAAGCCCCGTGCCAGTTCATATAAGCCTATGTCATTTAGTAACTTAGCCGTAACGAGAACGAGTGCGAACACCCGTTTTCGTGTCATATCTGACACATAATCTGACAACTAAAACCATTCTATTGGTATACAACAACTTACATGTGGCACAATTGACACAAACATCACCAGAAAAATAGCTTGTGCCTCTCCGAACACCGCCATTGATTGTATAACTCTTTAGAGGTGTCCATGTCACAACAACTTATAAAAGCACTACCGTCGCTGATGGTCCTCGCCGTCATCTGCCTGACCACCTGCACAGCCCAGGCAACTGTCGAGGCCCCCATCCTGCAGCAGAAGCTCGGCCGACTCTACTTTGGCGCCGGGACCGAAAGCGACATCTACCCCGGATGCACCTTCCAGATCGTGTGCGACACAGACACAGTGACACACGGCACGATCGAGCAATCCCTGCCTGGCGTCAGCTTCAGTAAGACCGGACACGCCACTGCCGCACTCCCCCCCGACACCTGCCGCGCCCACATTCAGCCGGCCGCCATAGACAGCAACGCCACGATCACGATCGCAGCCCCCCACGTGCTCCCCGCCCTCACCCACACCGGGCTGTGGCCAGCAAGCGAACTGAATACCAACGATACCAACACCAAGCACATCGACATCATAGACAGCGTTCCGTTCATCGATCTTGCCACCAGCGTACAGTTCGAGATGATCGATGCTTTCCTGGACCACCGCGACCACAGCTCCACCATGAGCAGCCTGAAAACTGCCAGTAGCCCCGCACCCTATGTTGCCGTACTACTCCCCAATCTCAGTCGCTCCGCAAACGATGAAACGCTCCTGACAACCTCGCTCTACTACCGGTTCAGTGCCGAGCGCCTGTCCCTGGTCTTCCCGGGAGATCGCGTGCTTCCGCTGAACTGTCTCTTTCCTGGCGAATCCGACTGCCCCCGGCCTTACCCCTATGACCCGCAGCGTGGCCGCCAACTCCTGCAACAGATTGATCCGCCCGTCCGCGACCTGCGTCTTGCCGTCGCCGACCAATCGCTCGAACGCACCGGCTTGCTTTTTGTCGATGTGCTCGCACGCGACCATGTCTCCGCCGCCTTGCTCACCGGGAACCAGTACACCGAGGCGGACTGTGCCATTGCGTGGATATACGCCCCTCTTGATGACGCCCTTGTGCCATTGCAGCGAATTCACGCTCACCTGCAGGCGATGGACAGCGACCACCCGGCGCATCTGGAGGCGCTCGACATGATTGCCCGTTATCTCGCTGCTGCCGGCGATGCCCCCGACAAGGCAGGACGACGCGCCTACGCCCGGCTTGCTGCTCAGCGGCTGTCGGCTGACCTCGGCGTGTTTGCTCTGTTCCGGCCTCGCCTGTACTTCCACAGCCGACCGCAGGTAGTCAACTTCACCTTCGACACCACCGGCCGGCCGATCCTCTCGAACCTGCAGCAGCTCATTCTGCCCGACGTTACCGACCAGACCGGGAGGCACACACCATGACCTACACCGGTCGCATACGCCTCTATCTGGTTGCCGTGGCACTGTTGCCGCCGCTGCTGATCATGTCCGTCATCTATTTCTACGCCGTGCAGGAAGCCGAACAGGCCGACCGTCGCCAGGCCCGCGACCGCCTGAACAAATTCGAGGCATTCGAACAAACCTACCGCCAGCAGCTTGCCCACGATGCTACCGAGTTCGCCTCCAGCCCGGAGCTGCAACGCACCCTGGGACTTACTCGAGCGGGACAGACCATCGCCGAACTACCAGACCTCCGACCGTACAGTCTCTCATTCGCGGAACTGCTCGATTCTGCCGATCGCGTGATCAGCACCACCCGCCCCGGACTGCTCGGCGAATCCATCGCGCTGCCAACCAAAAGCCCAAGGGACTCCGTGCTCACCTTCGCCAGCCTGGAGTATGACCATCGCGGCCCGCATGCCGCCCTTGTCCGCTACCTGCCCCTCGGTGATTATGCCCTCTACACGGGACGCTACATTGACTCCGGCGTCATTGCGCAAATGGGCGAACTGCTCGATACCCACGTCCGACTCATCGTCGACCCGGACACCTCGATGGTCCAATCACGCATGAAACAGGGCCAGTTGTACGACATCGCCGGCATCCATCAGGCCGTGTTGTCCGGTTCAGTCGATGCCGGCTACATGCTGCTGGCGGAATTCTCCCCCTCCGCGCAGCGACCGATGCTGGTTTCGTTGCTGACCGTCACCGGTATCGTCGCCGTTGTTTCGATTGCCCTGGCCGTCCTGCTCAGCATCGTCATCACCAACCGCGCGCGCCGCGAGATAGACAACCTGGTCGGAGCGACGGCCCGTGTTGCCGAAGGTGACTTTTCCACCCCGGTCATGGCCTATGAAGAAGGCGAGTTCTCCCAGCTTGCCGATTCCATCACCGATATGATGGCTCGCCTGACAGACCTCCAGAAACGCCTTGCCACCACTGAGAAGCTGGCTGCCTGGCGCGAGGTGGGACGACGCATCGCCCACGAGATCAAGAACCCGCTCACCCCCATTGCCATCAGTGCCGATGATCTCCGTCGCTCCTATAA
>WJKG01000182.1 GCA_014729205.1 candidate division GN15 bacterium
GGCTACTACACCGCCATGATCTTCGAGGGAACCGGCGATCTGGTCAGCTCGCTGGATCGTTTCCTCAAGCTCGAAGAGCCGTATGTCCGGCATCTCACCATTCGCTGGGACAACCGCAAGATGGTCGTCCGCAAGAAACCAGGCGATGAAGAAGCTGAGGAACAACAGGCTGGTGAGCAGCAAGAGACTACTACCCCCGCTCCACGTCCCCAGGGAAGTGGCCGTCGCGAGGAGCCGTCGGAGACGGAGCCTCAAGCTACCGCTACTGCGGAAGCGTCCGCCGAGAGCGAGGAAGAGAAACCGGCCGCCGAGCCAACAGCCGATCAGCCAGCTGCAGAGTCAAGCCAGACCGAGCAGCCAGCCGCTGAGCAGGCGGAATCGGGTGAACCCGAGGATACGGACAAGACTGAGTAGCCTCGGTCCAACCATCAATTGCAAGTGAGAATTCTTGAGATTACTTAGGAGATAGTTATGGCAGTCGCACGTCGTAAGAAGATCTGTCGGTTTCGCGAAAACCGTATCGGTTACATTGACTACAAAGATGAACGCCTGCTGCGTCGCTTTGTCAATGAGCGGGGTAAAATGATTCCGCGTCGCATTTCCGGTAACTGCGCCAAAGCACAGCGCCTGCTTACCAAGGCGATCAAGCGCGCCCGCTACATGGCGATTCTGCCGTTCGAAGGCGAATCGTTCCGTTAATGCCATGACCGTGGACTCACCCGCGGCGAAGGCTACCAGTGTACCCAGGCGGCTCGGTTCCTACCTGGCCGCCGCAGGAGTGGTGGCCTATGCTCTTCTGGCCTTTGCCCGACCCGGTGAATGGGGCGGGCTGCCAGCTGCTGTGCTGGCCGCAGCGGTGCTGTATCCACTTTCGATATACGTATACTACGGGTTGGCTCGCATGACCTACCTCAACCAAATGCCGCTGCTGACTGTGACCGCCGTCATAGCCATTGCACTATCGGCCCTGATGGCCAACAGCAGCAGCGCCTGGCAGGTCATTTTCAACTGGGCCCTGGTTCTCGGTGGTGGCTTCATGGCCGGGTGGCAACTCCGGCGCGGATACACCTTTGGACGAGTGTTTCGCAATACCGCCATCTACCTGGTGATCGTCGGAGCGATTCTCTGGTACCCGATCTGGAGCCAGACGGTGGGGCAGGCGGCTTTGACAGTCGAGGCAATGGCACCGGATATCGAGGCTGCGATGCGGACCCTGGGCGTTCAAGAGAACGCCGTTGGTGCTCAGGTTGACGATTTGAAGCGGTTCTTGGTGCTCATGATCGAGCTGAGCCCGGCCACAATGATAATCAACATCCTGGTGCAGTTTGGCATCGGGTTCGCCTTCTTCGCCTGGTGGGCGAGTCGGCACCATGCGCACCTGCGACTCTCGCCGTTTCGCATGTGGAAGGCACCTTTCGGACTCACACCGGTCCTTGTGGTCGCGGTGGCGCTTCGGTTCCTGGGCGGCGATATACTGCGCATCGTCGCCGACAACACACTGCTGGTCCTCTCAGTCGTTTACTGCCTTACGGGGCTGGCCGTGTGCGAGTACTATTTGCGCAAGTTCGGGTTCGGAACAGCCATGAGGGTCCTGTTCTATATCGCCCTGTTTCTGAGCCAGTTTGTTGGCTATATCGTCGTGGCGCTGATCGGTTTTGCCGACAGCTTCCGCGACTGGCGCAAGGTGCAATTGGCGCACCTGTAGCAAGACGAAAAAACGTTGCATAGATACAGGAAAGGGAATACCATGAAAGTGATTCTGCGTGAAGATCTTGCGGGTATCGGTGAGGCCGGTGAGACGGTCGAGGTCAAAGACGGATACGGCCGCAACTATCTGTTCCCGCGCAAACTGGCTATCCCCGCTACCAAGGGGAACCTGCGCTCGATCGATGAGGTCAAGCGCCAGAAAGAGCTTCGCGATCGCAAGCGCCGTCGCGAGGCAGAGAAGATCAAAGAGCGGATCGAAAAGCTCTCGCTCAACAAAGAGGTCAAGGTCGGCGAGGAAGACAAGCTGTACGGTTCCGTCACATCCGGTGACATCGCCGAACTGCTGGCCGCCGAAGGTGTAACAGTAGATAAGCGGTCGATCGAACTGGAAAGCCCCATCAAGGCACTCGGGGTCTACACAGTACCGGTCAAGATCGAAAAAGACGTTACCGCGGACCTTAAGCTCTGGGTGGTGAAAGAGACATAATTGATGGCAATGTTGGAAGCAAAAGTAGATGGTTTGGCTCTGGATATGACAACTAACACACCGGTCGTGGTGCTTGCTCCGGTCGAGGCAGAAAAAGTCCTGCCCATCTGGATCGGCCACGCCGAGGCGTGGGGTATAGCCATGCAGCTTTCCGGTGTGAAGAGCAAACGACCGATGACCTATGACCTGATGGGCCGTATCATAGAGACGATGCAGGCCCGGGTCGACCGTGTCGAGGTTACCGAACTCAAAGAGCAGACATTCTACGCCGTGATTCACGTATCCCGTGGCGATGAGTCGTTTACGATCGACGCTCGTCCGTCGGATTCAATCGCCCTGGCGCTCAAGATGGAGGCGCCAATCATGATCAACGAGGACCTGCTGAACCTGGACGTCCCCGAACCGGATACCGGCGAGGAGGGGTACCAGAAACCGTCTGAGTCCCAGGATGAGCCCGGTCCAGGCAGTCATCAGATGCCGACCGATCCGGAATCACTTCGTGAACGATTGAAACGTATCAACCCTGAGGACTTCGGGAAGTATTCGCTGTAGATGGATCTACACTGTTGGCGAGTCATCCTGCTCGCAGCGATCTGCCTGCTGGTGCCGGTCATGGCCCCGGCAGCGACCATAGACGACAACCCGGACGTTGTCTCCGACTATACCAAGGGCCAGCGGCTCATGCGCGAAGGTGACTTCGCCCAGGCCGCCCGTGTCTTTGAGCAACTGGCCGGATTGCATTCCGACAGCAAGAACGTTGATCTGTTTATCTTCCAACGTGCCAAGGCGAAGTACTATGCCCGCGAATACGCAGACGCCCAGGCGGGATTCACTTATTTCCTGGATCGCTTCACCGGCTCTGAGTTCCGAGCCCACGCTTTCTTCTTTCTGGGCAACACCCTCTATCTCAAAGCGCAACTGAAACCAGCCCTCGATAACTGGCTGAGTGCCTGGCGCCTTTCGAACGACAAGCGACTGGATCGCCTCGTCCTTGCCAGCGTGCGCGAGTCTGCCGAGCAGGCAGGGCAGGTGCCCATCTCCAGGGGGCAACTGTCGATGCTCTCCGCGGATCGTCGATGTGAGCTGGTTGCGGCCCTGGCTCGTGGACTTGTGGATGCCGGCAATCCTGAACAGGCTGGAGCGTTGGCCCGCGGTTGCGAATCAATCGTCAATGTTTCCGACATGGCTGGTGGTAAGGAACGCCGAAAGAAGTTCTGGGAAGTTGCCGTGGTGCTTCCGTTTACTGGAGAACTGGCCGATTATGGCAACGATATTTACAGTGGCGCCGTGATCGCAGCCGAGTTCTTCCGCAACGAACAAGACAAACGAATCAGCCTGACACCCTACGACACCAAGGGCGACCCCATCGAGGCCGCCCGTATCGTACATGAGCTTGCAGAGCAGGCCGGGACCGATGCTGTCATCGGGCCCCTTACCAGCGAGGAAGCTGCGGTTGCCTCGGCTGTACTCAGTTGTGCCAACCTGCCCATGCTGGTTCCGGCCGCTTCGGAGGCAGGCTTCACCGAACTCGCCGCCGGCGTTTTCCAGATGTCGGCCTCAGTAGAATTGCAGGGGATACGCATGGCCGAATACGCTGCTTTTGAACTCAGTGCCGATTCGGCCGCCGTTATTACACCTACCTCACCCGATGAACTCCGCATGTCACGTGCCTTTGTGGATCGTTTTGAACAGCTTGGTGGCGAAATGGTCGCCGTTGAGTACTACCGACCACGCGACAGGGACTTCGGCCCCTACGTGCGCGATGTGAAGGGAATAATCATTGGCCAGGAGCCAGACTCCACCTTCTTTATCAATGCTAAGGGAGACACTTTGGAGTTCGACGGTGTCCCGGCTCATGTCGACTGCCTGTTCCTGCCGGGAAGTGCCAGTCAGATGCGCCTCTTGCTACCGCAGATCCAGTTCTACAATCTGCAGGGTGCGCTGCTTGGATCGGATGGCTGGGGCGATCAGGTTGTCTATAAGCTCGGCGATGAAATCACTCGCGATGCCGTATTCCCGTCGACCTTCCTGGTTTCACCGAATACGGCGGAGGCCCTTCGCTTTGGCGCTGCCTACGATTCCCGGTACGCCGAACAACCGGGACGATTGGCGAATCTGGGCTACGATGCCGTCACCCTGATTGGCCAGGCCATTGCTGGCGGAGCCAACTCGCGCGCTACACTTATCGATGCCCTCTCTCGGACGCAAGCATGGGCCGGTGCTGCCGGCATGATCACCTTTGGCGAACACCGGGAGAACCTGCAGATGCCGCTATATCGGATCAGCGATGGTCAGGCGATGCCGATCGAGCCAACCAGCGAGGAGATGACCTCGCAGCATTCGCCGGAGGCTGTCTCATCACCAGAACCGCTGTCGTCTCCGTAGCGCAGTGGGCACCACCAGGCCACTGCTCTGTAATTCAATTCCCCCGTTTGCGATTCACGTTCTGGTTCGTATATTCTGCACAGTCAAAAGGTATCACAAACACTCCAGTGAACAAGGAGCCGCGTTTTGGACAATAAGCATATAGCTCTGAAGATGGTCGTCAACGGCGAGGAAAAGGAAATCACCTACGAAGAACTGGCCCTCTCCAACAACCTGGCTCAGGAAGCCCTGGTGCGCCTGCTGATCGACAAGGGCGTCTTCAAGCCCGAGGAACTCATGCAGAAAATGGAAGCTGTCAAGAAAGAGCGCTACCGCACGCCCGATCAGCAGTAGCTCGACATAACACACCGATTCTCCATGTCAAGACAGCCCGAAAAGGTCGATATCGACAAAGTCAAACAGGAGGCAGAGATCTCCTGGACAGCGCACCCAATGAAGCGTAAACCGGCAGTCACCGCCGCTGTGTCGGCGTTTATCATACTCTGTGCGATGCTCGTATACTATATCATCGATTCGCGTGGGTTTGCCATCCTCGCTGCGGTTGTTTTGTTTGCCTCACTCGCCAAATTCTACTTCCCCACGACGTACTTTTTCACGCCCGAGGCGATCTACATCAAGACCATGACTCAGACGCTTAAGAAGCCCTGGTCGCTATTCCGCAGCTACTACCCTGACCGCAACGGTGTGTTACTCTCGCCATTCGTGGAACCGTCGAGACTGGAGAACTTCCGTGGTCTGTACGTCATGTTCGAGGGAAACCGCGAGGATGTCATGGCGTATATCAAGAACCGCGCCAAAAGACAGAAGACCGACGAGGCGGCCAACGAGAGTCAGAAAGATGAGGCATAGATCCCAAGATGGGTTTGTTTGGTTCAACAGATCTGCCC
>WJKG01000014.1 GCA_014729205.1 candidate division GN15 bacterium
ACCGGGAGCTGTCAGAGCCGGCGCGCGAACTGGTAGATGATGCGATAAGTGACTTGAAGCAGATCATGGCGAACGACGTAGCTACCAACTCGCCGACTACCGACTGGCGGTATCTGTGTCGGCAGATGGCCAAGGACCTGGCGATAGCTCCGGCCGAGGCGCTGGGCAAGATGGAGCAACTGCTGGCGGCGATGCGTCACCACGACAACGTGCGCGGGTTTACTGTTGGCAGCAGTGCCGGGCGTGACGACGTAATGCCGCGAGTCAATGAGTTGCTGGCCATGTTCGAGGTTGATCCAGCCACGCGCTATGGCTACGATGGCAAGCCGTGGGTGGTGGATCGACTGCAGGAACGACTGCTCACGACGCGCTACCCGGTTTATGTAGGATTGATCAACCCGAATACCAGTAACGGCGTACACGTGAACTCCGTTCGTCTGGCCGGCTATGGTGATACTGACCGCGAGCACCTGCTGGATTTCCTGTCGGCACGGTTGTACGGTGGGGGCGGCGCCCACAGTATGTTCATGAAGACCTGGGGGGCGGGTCTGGCCTACTCGAATGGCCTGCGGGCAAGTTTGTCGCAGGGACGTCTGACGTATTATGCCGAGCGGTGTCCGAAGTTGTCGCAGACGATGCAGTTCGTGGTGGATCAGATCAAGGAGGCGCCATTTGATCCGTCCCTGGCCGATTATGCGGTGGCGCAGGCATTCGATGCCAGCCGGGCCGCTTCGGATTACGAGCGTCGCGGTCAGGCGATGGCTGCCGATCTGGCCGACGGGCGGACGCCGGAGACGATCCGGGCGTTCCGCAAGGCGATCCTGGATATACGGCAGATGCCGGACCTGTATGATTCGCTGCATCATCGGATGCACGAGGTCTATGGCAAGGTGCTTCCGGGGCTGGGGCCGAAGGGACCCGATGTCGATCATGTTGTCTACTTCGTGATTGGCCCTGAGTCGCAGCTTACCGAGTACGAGGAGTATCTTAACAGCGTCGAAGGAAAGGCCAAGCTCTACTGGTTGTATCCGCGCGACTACTGGTTGCCGGCCGAATTCAATTAGGTTGTTGTGGCTCAGGTGGTTTTCTTGCTGTCGCGGATTCTGTGACAGGTCGATTAAGCCAACAAAATGCGGGTGGTGTTCGTCTTGTTTGCGAGCACTGCCCGTTTTGGTTACCGCTTGTCCGATAGAAGATTACCGGTGTTTACCATTGTCAAATGTGTTTTCTGGCGTATATTGTGAAGGAACACGCTTGATACTACTCTTTCGACCCCACAGGAGGCATCATGCACAAGCTACTGCTAAGTTTGCTTCTGGTCGGTTTGCTGGCGACTGTCGGGCTGGCAGACTCACAGAAGTACATGCAGATTGAGGTTTTCATTGACGATAAGCCCACCCTGCAGACCATTGAGGGCATGGGGCTGGATATCGTTCACTACGGCGAGAAGTCGTTGGAGCTCGTTGTTACGCCGGATGAGCACCAGCGATTAATGGATCTGGGTGTACCAATGCAGGTCATGCAGGAGGACCTGGTTTCATTCTACCAGAGCCGGCTGGCCGACAAGGACATGGGCGGCTATCTAACATTGGACGAGATCAATGCCTATGTTGACAGCATTATTCTCTTGCATCCCACGATAGTCAGCGCCAAGCAGAGCCTGGGACAGTCGATTCAAGGACGGGACGTCTGGGCGTTCAAGATTTCGGATAATCCGCTGGTCGATGAGGACGAGCCGGAGTTGCTCTACACGGCAGCAATCCACGCCCGCGAGGTTATCACGCCAATGGTGCTGCAGCACTACATCAACTGGCTGGTCGACAACTACGGCACTGATCCCGAGGCAACCGAGCTCGTGAATGAACGTGAGATGTGGTTTGTCATGTGCGTCAACCCCGATGGCTACTACTACAACGAGGCCACGAACCCCGGCGGTGGCGGTATGTGGCGCAAGAATCGCCGCGATAACGGTGATGGTAGTTTCGGTGTGGACTTGAACCGTAACTGGGGTTATGAGTGGGGCTATGATGACTACGGGTCATCATCGGACCCGTCGTCGAATACCTACCGGGGTACCGCGCCGTTTTCAGAACCGGCGACCCAGGCACTGCGGGACTTCCATATTGCGCGCGATTTCCAGGTGTCGGTGTACTACCACTCCTATTCAAACCTGGTGCTGTATCCGTGGGGGTACGACTACTTCCTGACGCCCGATGATGACATCTTCAGTCAGGCCGCCGATACCATGGCCGCCTTCAACGGCTATGATCCCGGACCGGCTCATTCGCTGTATCCGGCGAATGGCGTCACTGATGATTGGATTTATGGGGAGCAGACACTGAAGAACATGACATTCGCCTTCACCTTCGAGGTGGGCGGTTCCAGCGATGGTTTCTGGCCAAGCACTTCGCGTATTCCGCAACTCGTTTCGGAGAACCTGGAGCCGAACAAGTACCTGGCGCGGCTGGCCGGCAACCCCTATGCACTGCGTATCCCGGCAGCTCCGGTGGCAATGGTGGCTGACACGGTCGACAGCACCGGCTATACGGTGATGTGGACTCATACGGATACCCTGAATCCGGGCGTCGAGTATGAGCTGATGGAGCTGCAGGACTTCCAGCAGGTGATGGACTCGGCCAATACATGGCAGAACTTCACGAACAATCAGTTTTCCATCACCACGATGCGTCGGAACTCAGATCCGACATCGTTTTTCTCCGGTAACGGCAACAATCTGGTCCGCTGGTTCCAGACGACCGAGGCGCAGTCTGTCAACCTGTTTGATACGTTGACTTTCTATACCTACTTCGAGATTGAGTCCAATTGGGACTACGCCTATGTGGAGGTATCCACCGACGGGGAGACCTTCACGCCGATCGAAGGTAATATCACGACTTCGTCCAACCCCAACGGCAACAACCGTGGCCACGGAATCACGGGCGAATCTGTCGGGTGGATGCCGGCGAAGTTCCCGTTGGACGACTATGCCGGGCAAGAAGTGTATTTCCGCTGGTCGTACTACACCGATAGTTATGTCGTAGAAGAAGGCTTCTATGTAGACGATATCTTCCCGATCGAAGGGTTTGCCTCACAGACTGTTATCGCCTCCACTATTGCTGACACCAGTTACCAGTTCACTGACCACGAGGCAGGCGAGTTCTTCTATAAGGTGCGGGCTAAGGATGAGCAGGGGCAGTGGGGTCCATTCTCGCTGCCGGTGGTTACGATCGTGAGCGGCTCGGGTGAGATTTGCTACGACAGCGACCAGGACGGTTACGGCGATCCGGACCATCCGGAGAACACCTGCCCTGACGATAACTGCCCGCAGACGTTCAACGCCGATCAGACTGATACTGACCAGGATGGTGTCGGCGATGCGTGTGACAATTGTGAGCAGATAGCTAACGCCGATCAGGCCGATGCTGACCAGGATGGGGTTGGCGACGTGTGTGATAACTGTGATCAGGTTGCTAATGCTGACCAGGCGGATGTGGATTCCGATACCATTGGCGATGCCTGTGACAACTGCGTTGATGACGCCAATACTGATCAAGCCGACAGCGATGGTGACACCGTGGGCGATGTCTGTGACAACTGTCCTGATGTTGCCAACACCGACCAGGCTGATGTCGATCAGGACGGTATAGGCGATGCCTGTGACTTCATTTGCGCCGATATCGACGGTGACGGTGTTGGCCCCAATGTCGGTGACCTCACCTTCATGGTAGCCTTCCTGTTCAGTGATGGCACGGCTCCGCCGGTAATGCAAGCGGCCGATGTCAACGCCACCGGCGGTGATCCCAATGTACAGGATCTGACCTATTTGGTGGCATATTTGTTCACCGAGGGACCGCCCCCCGTGTGTCCCTAGGTCAGTATTTTACGATGGTATGGAAAAGCGGCAGCTCGAATGATCGGGCTGCCGCTTTGCATTACCGAGCCTGGTAGCTTCGTGGTTAGTCGCTGGCGCGCTCGGCTGTGAAGATGCCGTTGGGCTGGTGCGACTGGGCTTCTATAACCTTGTCATCCTCGACGACGAAGATCATGCTGTAGCCGGTTAAGCCCTTCAGGTTGAACTCATTGCGCTCGTACGGCTCAAGCTCATAGGTAGGCTGGCCGGGAATGACAGCGTAAAGAGCGCCAGCCTTGAGTTCAATCTTCATGGTCGGGCCGCCCTCGAATTGATACTCACCGACAAATTGCTGGAGGTAGTCCTCATCGCGGAGTTCGGCGGAAGCTTGCCGTTCGAACACAACCGGATCGACCCCGGGTTGCAGCGACATCACAATGGAGCCGATGTCACCCTTTTCATTAGTGCGGAAATTGACCAGCAATGTCTGCTCGCCGATCTGACGGTTCTCGGTCAGGCGGAAGACATCGTAGTGCCAGTGTTCGAGTGCGGCCGGGAACTCATTGAGCCGGGCGCGGAGTTGCTTGTCTTCGAGTTCGACGGTAATGGTGCCATAACCGGGATGGGCGAACTCACCGGTGTATGCCTTGAGTTTGTGTGACGGCTTAGTGCCCTTGACCGGTTTCTGCTGCTCGGGCTTCTCGTCGTCGGAGTCCTCTTCTTCGTCCTCGGAGCCGTCGTCGCCGCTAAGTCTGGCGTACCAGTCGATGGGTTCGAGATCAAGGAAGAGGTCGGCGGCGCGCAGGGCGGTAACGGTGTTCAGCATCGTGGCATCGCGGTTGGTCAGGCAGCAGATACCAAGACCATCTTCGGGCAGGAGTACAACCCACGCCGTGAAACCATCGATTCCTCCGCCATGCTGTACCATTCGATGGCCCCGGTACACCTCGACAAACCACCCCAGGCCGTAGGAGTTATTCTGTCGTTCCGCGTAGGCGTTGCCGCCGGGAATCGGTATCTGGGGCTGGTGGGTCTCGCGGAGTGTTGACGCTTTGACGATCTCGTTGCCGTTATACTTGCCGCTGCCGAGCTGCATGATCATCCAGTTGGCCATGTCCGTGACTGAGGAATTGATTGATCCTGCCGGCGCGACACCATCAAGGTGTCGGTAGGGGATTTCAATCAGGCTATCCTCGTCCCAGGTATAGGGAAGGGCGTAATCATCGGTGCTGGTCATGGCCTCGATTGTGAATACTGTGCGGGTCATCTCCAGGGGATCGAGCAAACGTTCCTGGACCACCTGTTCCCAGGTGCTTTGGGAGAGTTGCCCGACCAGGTATCCGGCTGCCATGAACATCAGGTTCTGGTACTGGAACGTATAGCGGAAGGGCTTGCTCGGCTCTAGATGGGCCAGTCGTTCCATGAGATTCTCGCGGGTGTCATTGCCAGTGTACCATACCATGTCGTGGCGGGGCAGTCCGGAGCGATGGCAGAGCAGGTCGCGGGTGGTCATCTGTTCGGAGGCGAAGTCGTCGTACAACTTGAAGTCGGGGAGGTAGGTGCGTACGGGCTCATCCCAGTCGAGCACACCATCCTCGACCAGCATCCCCGCAGCAGTGGCAGTGAATGCCTTGGTGCACGATCCGATGGCGTAGAGCGTGTTCTCGGTGGCCGGGAGGCTGTCGGCCAGGTTGCGATAGCCGAAGCCCTTGGC